>JAISTD010000196.1 GCA_031272765.1 Candidatus Methanovirga australis
GGGTCAGTATTTGAATCCTGGTTTTATTTGTGATGAAGGAGTTAACAGTGGAGAAATCCTTAAAGATTATTATTCCACCTGGAAATAAAAAAGAATATTAATTTATTTTTTTTATAACTCTTTTTTGGGAGGCTTTTTTTATGAGTTCTTTTTGAAATTGAAAGAAAATTGTTTATTTGAGGTTTCAGTTAAACCCTAATTTTTTATTTTTTATCTATTTTTTTAATTTCCATTAAACGACTATTTAAAACTCGTGATGTAGAAGTTATGGGTTTTTTAAATAGTCATCAAACTATATTTTAGGTTATTCTTTCATATAAGATGTAGTTTAATGACTATGATAACATTTAAGTTAAATTAAATAACTTAGGTTTCTCATTTATATTTTTCAAGTTAAATTTAAAAAATCAAAAATTATTTAGAAATATTTATATAGTAATTAAGTTAAAATAAAATTTATTAATAATATTATATAAGAATGCTTTTTATTATAATTAGTATTTTTATTATATTTGATATTTTGTTAAATATTTTTGATAATTATTATATACATTTTTATATTATATAAAAATTTTTTTTAATCTGGAGGTTTGTTATTTTTATGAGTTCTTTTGAGAGTAGATTATCAGTTGAGAGTGTTGTGCTTGTTGCGGTGCTTGTGGCTATTGCTTCTATAGGTAGAATAGCTTTTGTGTCAATACCATCAGTACAGCTTGCTTCGTTTATAATAATAATTTCAGGCATATTTTTTGGTAAAAAAATAGGTTTAGTCACTGGTTTGTTAGTTCCTGTAGTCACAGATATGATGGGTTTAGGTTTAGGTCCATGGACAATATTTCAAATGATTGGATGGGGATTAATGGGCTTAAGTGCAGGAGTACTGGCACAATTATTAAATAAAAGTGATCTTATAGGATACTTATCCAGAGGAGTTTTTGGTTTCCTGTGGGGATTTATCTTTGGTTGGATAAATGATATATCAATGATATTTTTTATGAGTGTTCCTAATTTAAATACATTCATAGGTCTCTTTGCTGCGAGTTTTACATTTGATTTAATTCATGCTGTGACAAATCTATTGGCGTTAACTTTATTATTTGAAGTGTTTAAACGAATATTTTTGAGAGTTAAAGAAAACTATTTATCAGATTCGACTGAAGCCTATGAATAACTTTTTATTTTTATCTATTTTTTTAATTTCCATAAAAAAAGACTATTTAATTCATGCTCATAATTAAAAATTATGAGTATTAAATAGTCATTAAAACTATTTTTACATTCTTGTAATCTTTTTTTAATTTTATCATTGTAGATAAATACATTATACTAACTTTAGAACTTTTTAATTTTATAGATCTTGTAGAATTTTTAACAGTTTTTAATTTTTAAGTTTAGGAAAATAATCCCTCATTTATTAATATTACTTATCCTCCAATGTGGGAAGATACTAAAGTTATAAATATTAAAAAAATAAATATACTTCATAATTCTTATTGAATGATAGTTAATTAATAGCTGATTAAATGATTAATTTAAAAACACAAATAACAAATGAAGATATTGAAAAGTTAAAAATAGGAGATAAAGTTTTAATTAGTGGAGAAATATACACTGGAAGAGATGCTGTTCTTCCGAAGTTAGTGAAATTAATAGAAGAAGGAAATAAACTTCCATTCAATATTGAAGGTAGTGTTTTTCTTCACACTGCTGTGAGTGTAGCTGGAATATCTCCAACTTCCAGTAACAAAGAAGAAATAGAATCATCAATAATACCTTTATCTAATACAGGTGTTAAAGTCCATATAGGTAAGGGTTCATTGAGTAACGATACAATAAAACACTTAAAAACCTCTGCTTTTATTATCACTCCTTCAATTGCAGGATTTTTAACTAAAACTATAATTCACAAAGAAGTCGTTGCTTTTGAAGAAGAAGGAATAGAAGCTATTTTTAAGTTAAAGGTTAAAGACTTTCCAGGTATTGTAGCTGCCACTGAAGGAAAGTCTATTTTTAAACCAATATCTTAATTTAAATTTTGCTAAAATATTATACTTCAAAGTTATCTATTTGATACTAAATATTTTTAAGGGTAAAATGAAAATTACATACCAAGACAAGAAAAAAAATGTAATAGAGTTAGTGCCTGAAACTCTTGATGACCTATGGCATTTATCCCATATTATTGAGAAAGGAGATAATATATCTTCTAAAACCACAAGAAGAATACAAGATAGTTCTGGAGACAAAATTAAAAACGATAGTGGAGTTAAAAAAACTTTCTACTTAGAAGTGGAGATTGAAAATATTAGTTTCCATATTTTCACAGGTAAACTTCGTTTAACTGGTTTTATAACAAAAGGTCCTGAGGATTTAATCCCTATTAGTTCGTCACATACTATAGAAGTAAAACTGAATACTCCATTAAAAATTAAAAAAATACATTGGAGTGCTTGGGTTTTAAAACGCCTTAATAAAGCAATTCAATCTTCTAAAAAATTCCATACTATTATTATTTCAATTGAAGATGATGTTGCAGAGATAGGTCTTATGAGACAATTTGGTATGGAGTATTATGGTCCTATAATTGGAAATATTTCAGGGAAACGGATTGTAGACAAAAATCGGACTAAAAATATAAGAAACTTTTATCAAAATATTGTTAAGGCTATAAGTAAGTTTGATAACATTAACACAATAATGATAATAGGACCAGGATTTGTTAAAAATGATTTTTATTCGTTCTTAATCGATAATTATCATGAAATAGCTAAAAAATCTATTTTAGAAAGTGTTGGTACTGGGGGAAGAGCTGGAATTCAGGAAATATTAAAGAATGGAGTTCTTGATAAGATAAATTCTGAGAATATTGTGGCGGTTGAAACAAAAAAGGTCAATGAAATTCTTAAAGAAATAGCTACATCGTCATCAAAGGTTGTTTATGGAAAAAAAGAGGTTGAAACAGCTATTGTCTCAGGGGCTGTTGAAAACTTGTTGGTGTTGGATAATATTATGCGAAGTGAAAATTTAGAGAATTTAATGGATTTAGTTGAAAATATGGGTGGTGAGGTTACTGTTATAAGTAGTCAGCACGAGAGTGGGAAGCAACTTGAATCTTTAGGTTCAATAGCTGCAAAGTTAAGATTTTAAAGACCTTCAACCAGTTTAAATTAATTCGATTGTTTAATATTAGTTTATAAGCTTGTTAATATATTAAGTTAGAAAAATTTTATTAAAATAGTTTTATATGAACAAATAAATTTGTAATATGCCATATTTCAAATATAAGTCTTTAGTTAAGTTTCAATATGGTAGTTTACAATATAACTCATAGTTAAAATCTTCCATTGGATACAAGGGGTTTAACAACTTTTATTTTATTTTATTTTTTTGTCAGCTGATGCTTAACGACATTTTTAAATATAGGTTTTAATATATTTGATATAGAATCATGATAAAAAATTTTATTGACTTTATTATATTAAATTGAATAATTTAAAATAAAATAATAAAATTAATATTAATAGATATAGTTATAATGAGTTAGAGGGCATTTAATGTTGGAAGTAGCATATCAATATGTTGTTATTGTTGGGATTTTATCTTTTTTAGGAACTATTGGATCAACGATTATCCTTCGAATTTTAGGTCAAAATCATTTAATAGGAAATTTATATGTTAATGTGCGAGGAGGAATACCTCGAGGAATAGGTTTAGTTCCTTGTATTCTTTTAAGCATATTTTTGACAAAAAATTATAATCTGGTTCTAACTATTGGATTTTTTGCATTTTTTGATGATATTTTTGGAAGATATAAACCATGGTTTTTGCCAATAGAACTTGGTCAACTATTCAGGGGAATTGGAATGATAGCTGTAATGGTTATGGGATATGAAACATTAGGACTTTCAGCAATTTTAATTGCTTTAATGATTCAGCCAATGAATATATCTGATATGCAACCAGGATCCACATGTAGTGTTGTTATTATAATGTCTTTAATAAGCTTATTATTCATGATTTTAATGGGCTTTCCAAACAAGATTAATGGGATTCATATTTATCAAGTATTGGTAGTACTTGTATGTTGTATAGCTTATGCTCCTTTAGATTACACTGGTCGCATTATGATGGGTGAGGTTGGAAATCATTCATTTGCAATAGCTTTAGGACTTATCTTTTATTCTGTAGGAGGATTTGTATCTACATTGTTCTTATTCATGGCAACAACCATACTTATAGCATTTATAAGGAAAAACACGCTAAAAAAATTCTTTAAACAGCAATTAAAAATAAATAATCCTGTATTTGGAGATTTTATAATGGATGTTTTAACTGGAGGAGGATTAGGGGATCTATTAAGGAGAATACTTTTAGGTGAAAAACAAATACAAGTTAAAAACCCAATTTTGATGATTTTGGGATTTAGGCGTCTTCTTTATAATCCTAATGCCAGACTAAATTATAATCAAATTAATCATTATTAAATTTAATTTTATTAATTAAGGAATTTCATAAACTTAGAAAAACCTTTTAGAAATGAAGTTTTAGTTTTTAAAAGTTTTTAATATAACAGGATTATCTTTTGAAAAACTAATGGGTTGACTTCATAATTTAAGTGTTTGAATACTGGTATCATGAGTAGCAAATCGTCTAATATTATTTATAACTAATAAAATCTTTAAACTCTCATATAATGATTTAATGACCATAGTACCAGTTGCTTTAAAACATTCAGCTAATCTATTTGGAATCACAAACTCCAATTGATGATTATCATTATTAATAAAAGCATTTGAATTATATCTATTATTCAATATAAAGGAAGAATTGAAATAATCTTTAATAGAATCTCAAACCAGGATTTTTGGTTACTATCATTAGCTATACTCCAATTCGGAGTAACAGCATATAATATTTTAGATTCATCTATTTCCCAAGTTATATTATATTTATCATACACATCATTAATGGGTGGTAGAGTTATTGAATTAATATATTTTTTCTAAAGCAATTAATGATAATTTCATAAGTAGATAATATTTATGTTGATTAAGTAAACTATCATATTCATACTTGATAATAAAATATACTATTTATTGTAAATTAAGTGCTTATCTCATTGACAACTTTTAAGATATCTTTTAAAAAATTATGCTTATTTAATGATATCAGATGGTTTGAACATGAATTTTTTCGAGTTCATAGTTTTCATACTCTTCCCTTCACAGAACACTTATATGAACCGTATTTATTGCTTTATTCTCTTATTCTCTTTCCTAAATTGTTCATAATCTTTAAATCCCAATCCACTTATTGAAAGACTAAAAAGATTTAAATAATAATAAAAAGATATAAAATAAATTTTTAATTATATTATACTGCTATCGAATATTTAAAACAAGATTTGGAGAAATTATGAATTTAAAAAAAATAGCTGGCTTTGAGGCAACAAAAGAAATTAAAGATGGTGACATTGTAGGATTAGGTACTGGTTCAACCATGGAATATTTTATTGAAAAACTTGGAGAAAGAATCAAAAATGAGGAAATTGAAATAATGGGTATTCCCACATCTTATCAGTCTTTTCTTCTTGCTAAAAAATTGAATATACCTGTAACCACTTTAGATGAATATGATATTGACATAGCTGTTGATGGTGCCGATGAGATAGATGAAGATTTAAATCTTATTAAAGGTGGGGGAGGAGCACATACCTTAGAAAAAATAGTTGATTACAGTGCAAATGTTTTTATTGTAATAGCTGATGAAAGTAAGCTAGTCAAAAATCTTGGGAATTTTCCAGTCCCTTTAGAAATAATTTCAGAATCTGTGAAACCAGTTTTTTCAGCTCTTAAAGATATGGGTAGTGAACCAATCATAAGAATGGCGAAACATAAGGTTGGTCCTGTTATTTCAGATAATGGGAACTTTATTGTTGATGCTAAATTTCCAATTGTGGATAATCCTGTACAATTAGAAAAAGATCTTAATTCAATTCCTGGGGTGGTTGAAAATGGAATTTTCTCACAAATGACTGATAAAGCAGTTATTGCTTGTGAAAATGGTCTTAAAAAGATTAATTTTTAATTCTGTATTATAATACCTATGATCTTATAGTTGCTAAAACACTTAGTTTTAATTAGTTACTTTAAATTATTAAATTTGAATTGTTTTAAAAAAATTTAAATATATTAAAGTATAAAATGATAACAGTTATTTTAATTAAGTTATTACTCCTTATAGCCATATTTTAGAAAGGGTTTTAACTTTCAATAGAATCATTAATAGTGATATTATTTTTTTAAATCAATTCAAAGAGTTAAAAAATATTTATTTTCTTTAATTAAAACTTGTTTTAATTTAGATAATTTCAATTTTTGTTAATTTTTTAAGTCTAATAATCCAAAAATATTTATTTTAAAATTATAATAATTAAAAATAGCTATTTTTATATAATAGAGAAAAAATAAAAATTTTTTCTATCTTATAAAATAAAAAATTTTATAAATAAAAAATTTAAGCTGGTTATTTAAAATAATTTAAAGTATAGGATTGATTAAGGTGAATGAATGGCAAGTTTATTAGATAATTGGAAAAGAACTCATTTTACTAAAAACATAAATACTAATCTCGTTGATGAAGAGATTACAGTCATGGGTTGGGTACATGAAATACGTGACCTTGGTGGAATTGTATTTTTAGTAATTCGTGATAGATATGGACGAATACAAATAACAGCTCCGAGTAAAAAGACTGATAGTAAAATTTTAGAACAAATAAGAGACTTTAGAAAAGAATCAGTTGTAGCTATTAAAGGTAAAGTTCAGAATTCAGATAAGGCACCAAATGGTGTTGAGATAATCCCTAATGAAATTAAAGTTTTAAATGAAGCGAGTCAGCCTTTACCTATGGATCCAACTGATAAAGTTAAAGCAGAAATAGATACACGATTGGATAATCGTTTTATCGATTTGAGGAGAGAAAATATTAGTTCTATATTCAAAATTAAAAGTCAAATGCTTCACAGCACGCGAATATTCTTTGAAGAAAATGGCTTCATTGAAATTAACACTCCTAAACTTGTTGCTTCAGCTACTGAAGGAGGAACTGAACTTTTCCCTATCACTTACTTTGAAAGAGAAGCATTTTTAGGTCAATCTCCTCAACTTTACAAACAAATGATGATGGCTGCTGGATTTGAAAGAATTTTTGAAATAGCTCAGATATTTAGAGCAGAAGAACACGATACTCTTCGTCATCTTAATGAAACCATCTCCATTGATATGGAATCTTCTTTTATGACTGATTTGGATGTTATGGATACTTTAGAAAAACTTATTAACAAGGTTTTAGTTGATGTTATTGAAAACTGTCAAGAAGAATTGAGCATCCTTAATGTTGATTTAAAACTTTTTCAATGTCCTTTTCCGGTGATAACCTACGATAAAGCCGTGGATATTATTAACTCTAAAGATGTTGAAATGGAGTGGGGAGAAGATTTATCTCGTGCTGCTGAAAAAATATTAGGTGAAGAGTATCCTAACTATTATTTCTTAACAGAATGGCCATCTAAAATAAAGCCATTTTATGTTATGCCAAATGAAAAGGATCCAACAAAAAGTCACGCATTTGATTTAATGTATGGGAATTTAGAAATATCCTCTGGTGCAATGAGAATTCATCAGCACGACCTTTTAAAAGAAAAAATAGTTGAAAAAGGATTAAGTCCAAATTCATTTGAAAGTTATCTGAAATCTTTTGATTATGGAATGCCGCCTCATTCTGGTTGGGGTCTTGGAGCAGATCGTTTTAATATGACATTAACGGGTCTTAACAATATCAGAGAGACTGTTCTCTTCCCAAGGGATAGAAGAAGACTAACTCCTTAGTTAGTAATATATTAACTATCAATATAGTGGTGACTATTTATTTTAATATAATATCTAAAAAAAAATTTTTATATTGAGGGGTTGGTTATGGCTAAAGCATTTAAAATACTAATATTAATATCATTAATAGTAGCTGTACTGTTTTGTGGAGTAACATTAACTAATTCCCATAATAACAAGTTATTTACTTTAAAGAACTCTAAATCAATTGAAATATTAGATATATCATTCCTTTATTCGAGTCCTGACAGGCAAGATGCAATTGAAAACAATTACACAGTTAACTATTATAGTCTATCTTTTAAAGCCAATGAAAATATTAAAAATATGAGTATAATAGCTATTGCTTTAGATCAGAATAATAGACAGTTAACCTTACCAGACTCTATCATCATCCCCAAAACACAACCATTTAATTATATAATACATAGTAATGCCACTTTATCAAAAAATGAAAAAAGGTCTGTTGAATTAGTTTTCGCATCAAAGACTAACAAAGATCTTACTACTCAAAACCTTAAATCTTTGAAAATACTTGTCTATGATGAATCTAATAGATTAAATGAGCTTGTTAGTGAATATATTGTGCCTGTAACTATTAAAACATCTAATTCTTCTAATTATAAGAGTAAGTATTCTAAATAGTTCAAAATAATAGTTATCATAAAATTAAACCTTTAAATCTATTGATTATCTTTCAAGAAATAATCCATAAAGTCAATATTACCAACTGGCATATAAGTTTTACCTTGAATTACATCAATGCATATTTGTAAAATCTGAGAAATTTTTAAGCTAGAAATATCGAGTTCGTTGACTTTACCTTTATGAAGTTCGTTTGCTTCATAGGAACAAATAGCTAAAACTTCTGATTCTAAATTATCCTTAACTTTATTTTCAGAGTAATTTCTTTTTATCAATCTCTTCTTTAAAACATCTGGTTTTACTCTTAGAACAATTACTTTATCACATCTACTACAAAAATGTGAAAGATGACCATCAACAATAACTATTTCATTTTCCGTGTTTTCATCAGCTATTATTTCACTGAATTTTTTATCTAACTTACATATATCAACGACATTAAACCCTTTTTCTTCATCATATCCAAGAGTTAAATCATGATTAATAGCTATTTCATTAATAAAGGACAAATTTGATTTAAAACCTTTTTTTAACAATTTTTCATTTAGCAATTTAGATATTGTTGTTTTTCCTACTCCTGGAGTTCCTGTAATGCAAATAACCTTACAATTATCCATATTTTCACTTTAATGGTCACATTTAATTATAATCATGGATATTTAGTTTATTATAGTCAAAAATCTAAATATTCAATAGTATTTAGTTTAATCTATTTTTAATAATAATTCATTTTTTTTTTAATTTAATATTTTTTAATTTAATAAAGTTTTTAAAAATTAAATATACATTTAAAAATTAAATATATGATATTATATAATAAATAATGGCAATTTAGAATTAATTTAAATATTTATTTTTATTGAGTTTTAAAATATCAATAATTTTGATTCAATAATTTTTTTAAGCAATTAGAATTTTATTTTTTACAATTAATATCTCCTAATTATATATGTAATAGGTATTAATTATAGTTAATATTAATAATTAAATGATATAATAGTTAGAGCTATTATATAGTATCATTAAAAATTTATTTGCAATAATCAAAATCATATTCAAATATAGATAAACTACAATATATAAACTTCAAATTAGTATATCTGAACAAAAATTTAAAACAGTGTTTTAATGGTTGAATTGTTAGCTCCAGCTGGAAATTTATCTTCATTTAATAGTGCATTGAAAAACGGTGCTAATTCTATTTACATTGGACTTAGTGGATCAAATATGAGAGATAATGCAAGTAATTTCAATGTAGAAGATCTTAAAAGCCTCACAAATGTTTTACATGAGCAAAGTAAGAAGTTATACCTATGCACAAATACAATAATGAAAGATGACAATATTAAAGAAATTGAAACTATTTTACCAGAAATTAATAGCTATGAAGTTGATGCTTTAATAGTGAGTGATTTGGGAATGGTTGATATTTGTGTTGAAAATGGTTTAAATGTACATATAAGTGTTCAAAGTAATGTGACCAATCTTAGAACACTTAAGATCTTAAAAAGGCTTGGTGTTAGTAGAACAATACTTTCAAGAGAATTATCATTCGATGAAATTGAAAAAATAGCTAAATACTCGCCTATTGAAACTGAGGTTTTTGTTCATGGTGCTATGTGTATGGGAATATCTGGAAGATGTTTTTTAAGTTATGGCTTATATGGTGAAAGTGCAAATTGTGGTAAGTGTTTACAACCATGCCGAAAAGAATGGAAACTAAGTAGAGATTATAAAAGCCTTGATGAAGAAGATATCAAAAAAAATAGTAAAGAGAATAATAACGGACATAATAAACGGGATATTGAAGAAAATGACAAAGGAGATATTGAAGAAATTATCCTTACAAAGTCTTATGACAAAACATATAAAACAAATTTCTTATCTGCAAAAGATTTAACTATGATAGAATACATTCCAGAACTTATAAAGAGTGGAGTTGAAGGATTCAAAATTGAAGGTAGAGGAAGGTCTCCAGATTATGTGGCAACCGCTACAAGAATTTTTAGAGAGGCCATTGATCAATATAATCTAAGTCAGAAGAAAAATGAAAAATACGAATTTAATCCTAAGTGGTTATCAGAGTTAAAAAAAGTATTCCATAGAGGTTTTGATACTGGATTCTATTTTAGCCAACCTTATAAAATTAGTAAGGACAATGTTGCAACTCATAAAAAAAAAGATATTGGAAAAGTTGTTAACTATTATAATAAAATTAAAGTTGGTGAAATTCAGCTATGGGACGAGTTAAGTATCTATGATGAAATTATAATACAAGGGAATACAACAGGTTCTATCAATCAGATCGTTGAATCAATGGAAATCAACGGAAAAGCTATTGAAAAAGTAGAAAAAGGTAAAAATGTAGCAATAGCTATTAAAGACAAGGTAAGGAAAAATGATCATGTTTACAAGCTTATAAGAACCTTTTAAAACGGAATTTTCGGTTCCTAAGTTTCTCACTTACTTGAAACAAACAAAAATTTTGTCTCCTAAGCTTTTCATTGCATTCGATGACAAAACTGAAGTTCTCTAACTTACCTAAGTTGTCAACAGAAATAGTAGTAGATTATATAACTATAATTCTGTGGTGCTTAAAAGGTTACACAGACTAAAAATTTAGTAACATTTATATACTACACAAATAAAAATTAAGTAGTATGAAATTATAGTTATACCATAATTTCAAAGGTGTGATAAAAAATGTCCTTAATTAAACGTCTAAAATCTCTCTTTGGAGGAGAAAGCAAGGATGTAATTAAAAATAAATCTGCTAAAGAAGCACCTGTTAAAATAGATATTGAATCTAAAGACGAGTATTCTTCCGCAGATGAAATTACAGAAGAAAAAACTGATTTTTCTGTTACTAAAAATTCTACAACACCGAAATATAAAGAGTCTACCAAAATAGAGTCTAAACAGAACAATTTCAAGAAAGAAGACACTATTAAAACAGACACTGGAATTACACATGCTAAAGAGAAAAAACTTTCAAATGAGCCTTCTAAAAAGGAAACATTTGAAAAAGAAGATGCTGATAAAACCGTGTCTAAAATAGAATCTGCTAAAGATGAAAAACTTTCAATTGATGAACCTGTTAAAAATGAAGAACCTGTAAAAGTAGAAAAATCTGAATCTATTGAAATTATAAATGATGAATCCACTTCAAAAGAAGAAAAAGATTCTGAAGATGATGTTTCTGAAGATGATGTTAAATTAACTGTCAAAGAAAATGAAGTTACAGAAGAAAAAGATAAAAAAGGAGATAAAATGAGTTTATTAGAAGAAAACTTAGTAATTAGACCAGAAAGTGTGGATAAAGAATTTACACAATTATTTGTTGACGCTGGTATTGATACTGTAGAGCATTGTTTCCAATGTGGTACATGTAGTGGAGGATGTCCTTCAGGAAGAAGAACTCCTTATAAAGTAAGACAAGTTGTAAGGAAATGTTTAATGGGATTGAAAGATGAAGTGATCTCTGATCCAGCACTATGGATGTGTACAACCTGTTATACCTGCCAAGAAAGATGTCCAAGAAGTGTTAAAATAGTTGAAATTATCAAATTAGCACGTAATGAAGCTGCTAAAGCTGGATTTATGGCTCCTGCTCACAGAGCAACTGGTTCATTTGTTATAAAAACTGGGCACGGTGTACCAATTAACGATGCTACCAAAACATTGAGAAAAAAAGTGGGATTGTCCGAATTACCACCAACAACTCATTCAGATGCAAAAGCATTGGAAGACATAAGAACTATTTGTAAAGCAACTGGATTTGATAAATTAATTGGTTACAATATGGAAACCAATGAATTAATGGAATGAATTTGAGGAGATTAAAAAATGGAAATCGCATACTTCTTAGGTTGTATTATGAACAACCGATATCCTGGAATTGAAAAGGCAACAAGAATTTTATTCGAGAAATTAAGTATTCCTCTTAAAGATATGGAGGGAGCATCATGCTGTCCTGCTCCTGGTGTTTTTGGTTCATTTGATAAAAAAACATGGCTTTCAATAGCTGCTCGTAATTTAGCAATTGCTGAGGAAATGGATTCTGACTTGATGACCGAGTGTAATGGATGTTTTGGTTCATTATTTGAAGCTAATAAAGAACTTCAACATGACTCCGTGCTCAAAGATGAAATCAATGAAGTCTTATCTGAAGTAAGCAAAGAATACAAAGGTTCTATCAATGTTAGACACTTCGCTGAAGTTTTATACAACTCAGTTGGTCTTGATAAGTTAGGTGAATTAGTAGAAAAACCATTAAACTTAGAAGTTGCTGTTCACTACGGTTGCCACTTTTTGAAACCAAGTGACGAAATTGGTATTGATAATCCTGAAAGACCACAAATATTAGACGAGCTTGTTGAAGTCACTGGTGCCAGATCTGTTCCATATAAAGACAAAATGTTGTGTTGTGGAGCTGGTGGTGGTTTAAGAGCAAGAGACAAGGATGTTACCTTAAGTATCACAAAAGAAAAACTTGACAATATGATGGATGCTAATGTTGATGCTATAGTTGAAATCTGTCCATTCTGTCACATGCAATTTGATGTAGGTCAAATTGAAGTTAATCAAAAATATGGAACTAACTATCAAATCCCTGTTTTCCATTTAGCTCAGCTTTATGGATTAGCTATGGGATTAAATAAAGAAGATTTAACTTTAGATGCTCACGAAATAAATTCTGATCCTGCTCTTGCAAAGTTAGTTGCAGAATTAGATGCTAATGCAGCAGAGTAAATACAATCTTATTTTTTCTCCTTTTTTATTTTTTTTAAACATATTTAACATACATTACAAAATACTGATTTTATTCTTTAATCTGAACAAAAATAATTTTAAGTACTTTATAAACAATTTTTAATATACTATTTTTAAAAATCGGTCTTAACTTACAGAAATTTCCAAAATTCCTAAAAAATTCAAAATGTTTATATGTTATAAAACTAAATATATAATTGTTATATATCAAATTTTGAAAACAAAGCTTATTTGGTGATTTTATGTTTATAGCAACTTTAGAAGGAATATTTAGATTTAAGGACTTACCTCCTGAATATGGTCCATATGTACAATTTAAAGCAACAATTGAAAAAAGAGAAGTTAAAGATAATGATGAAATAGCTATTCTAAATATAACTGGAACAGACAGTCATCATGTTTTATTTTTAGACTCTTATAAAAATGGGAATGAAATTAAAGAAGAATTGAAAGAAGCCGATGCTAAAATTAATCACACAACACTGAAGATCTTGGAAGGCCATTTATGAATTTGCCTATTGAGCAAACATGGTTAATATTAGTTGATTTGCTCACAGTGCTTAAAAAAAAAGGAGTGATCATTCCTCCAACATTAAATCGAGATTTAAGTCTTGTTAAATCATCCGTAAGCTTTTATCTAAAAGATCCAAGTCATCCAGATATGATTAAAGAGTTTGATCGTGCTAATATTACAATCACTGAAATTCAAGACAATCTGTTAGAGTTGGCTTCAAGGTTTGGAGATGACTTTCACAATCAATGGATTGAAAAATTAAAAAGAGCTAACTTAGGTGAAAAAATCTATGAAAAGCCAGACCACACATCAAGATTTCAAACTAATGCCCCACCAGGACTTTCAATAGCTAAAATACACCTTCAAAATCCAATATCTGAAGAAAGAGTTCAAGAAATAGCTGAACACGAAAATTTAATCTTAGAATTTGAAGATGATTCAACAATAGCTATTTATGGAGATGAAGTTAATGTTAAATCAGGTTTAAAAGAATTAGCATCATTCTTCAATGAATGATATCTTAAGTTTAATAGTTTAAAAAAACAGTGATTAAAAATATAATTCAACTAATTTTCTTAAGTTGATCAAAATTCTTAAATTTCATTTTTAAATTCTAAAATTACATTATTTTTTATAAACAAAATTATTAATTTAATAAAATAAACTTATTATTTATAAAATCTCTGATTTTATAAATAATAAAAATCTTCGATTTTGTAATATTAATAGTTAATTTATATTATTAAGATTAAATTATTGATTTTTTTATCAGTTGAATTACAAAAAGTTACTTGGAGTAGTTGAGAATGAAAAAATAAATTCGCAATTTACTATATTTACTTTATTCATTAAAATAATATATAAAATCTTTTCTTGAATGATAAACTATATCATTATTTTCATTATAATAACCTAAATCCTCAGTTTTATAAAGAACTTTATCATCGTTTGATGTTGAATAAGGGGATTAGCAATAAATTTTTTCTTTGTTAGTTCTTCATTGTTTAAATAACCCAATGATAAACTATTAGAAATGTAAATTTCACCAATTCCTCCCTTTTTCACTTTTCTCAGTTTATCATCTAAAATACAAATTTTAGTATTATTTGTAGGTTTTCCAATTGATGTATTCATATATAGTTTGTCAATGGAGGATGTGTCATTATTAATACTTTTTCCTGCTTTTATTTGTTTCTTTATTTTATCCAAATTTTCATTGATAATATTTTATATGTAATAAACCACATACTTCAATTTATCATAGAAAAATATTTTTTTTAGGGTTGTTGTTCTTTTATGGCTTTGCGAAAATTTGATAGAGAAAGGAAAAATTTTGAGCTGATTAAGAATTATTACATGAAGCTTTTATTAAAACCCGTGAAATGTGCAGAAATAGGGATTGTTCGTTTAAAAAATCTTGCAATTGATGGGACAACTGTAAAAGACAATTCATCAAAAAATAAGAGATATAATAAAATAGATTTACTAATAGCATGAGGATTAGTTGAAAAAGGAATAACCGTAGAAAAAAGAAGATATTTTATATAACAACGAATCAGACAGTGTATTTAGAGAAGAGCAATGGAAAGAATTAAAAAAAGAGTTAGAAAAACAGCATATATATAGAAGAAAATAAGGAAGGACGAATATTAAAAATAAGAGTGTTATTAAAAAAAGGTTCTAAAAATTGTTAAAAATGGTGAAAAGAATAAAACAGATACTTTAAAAAAGATAAATCGTGCAATAAATAAATTTGATGAAAAAAACTTAGATAAAGTAAATTTAACTAATCCTGATGCACATTACAGACCAAATAAACAGAATTACTTTCAAAATGGTTCATAACTTTCAAATCATCGGCGATTTAGACTCCAGATTCATAATTGACAATAAAATAGTGAACACAGCAACAGGATACAAAACAATTAATACCTTTAATGGAAGAATTGCAAGAAGATATAGGTTTTCTTGTATGAAAATATGTTTATTAACAGCGGATAATGGTTATTATAGTGGTGAAAATTTAGAATATATTGAAAATCAACCATGGGATGGTTTAATCCCTAATAAAACTCAAGCATCACAGGTTAAAGGCAAAGAAATAGGGAAGTTCACCAAACACAATTTCCAATATGATCACATAAATGACAGTTATCAATGTCCAAATGGCAATATACTCTCCACATCAGAGTACCAGTAGTAAAAGGTGTGAAGTTATACTTACTCTAATACCTGTTATACATGTTTTAATAAGTACAACTGTTGTAAAACAAATATTAGAATCATTTCAGTATATAAAAACGAACAATTATATTGCAGGAAATGAAAATAAAGTTCGATAATGAAGAAAATAAAAAGAAATACAAAAAAAGGGCGATAATTACCAAAAATCTTCGATTTTTGTAATTATGAAAATCTTCGATTTTCAGTAATCCAAAGGATTTTCAGTAATTGAAGGGAATTTTGGGCGTATGTTCAATAATTTAGGTTTCAATGGGTTTAAAACACGACTCGATGAACAAGTACAATGTGAAGCGGATGTTTTATCATTTGCAACGAATATAAAGAGATTATATAATGTGATGAAGAGAATTGGGGAGGAAAATCTGTATGCAAACTCAAAAAATGCATGAGAAAAATAATTTTTTCAAAAAATTGGAGTATTTAGAAAAAGTTGTATTACATTTGAATGAAGAAAATTTTCATGACAGGTTAATCATGACCATCCTCGTATTACAAAACAAAAAAAACAAAAAAAAAATGTTGAATGGATAGATTATTATATTATAAAAATATTTGTATTTATATTATAATATATAATAAACTCTATAATACCTACCCACTCAACCAAAAAAATAAAAAAATAGATTATTTGAAAACAAAAACAACTCTCTCTTTCCTTTTTTAGTTGGGATCAACAAGGACTTTATTATCAGCACGGAATGCAGCCTCCATACTAACACAATTCAAAACAGCCTCATCAAAAGAACAGACCAAATCTTCTTTATCCACAATATCAGAATAAGTCCTATAGTCATGAACTGATACTCCAAAAACAAGAGCACAAACACTAACTCCTACTCCAGAAAGAATCATTACCTCCATAGGTACTAAAGACACTGACGTCAATGTCACAACCGTAGGTACTTGAGAATAAACAAAAAATGGTGTTGCTTCAATTAAATTATATCCAACCGCAGCTGTACTCCGTGCTGCTGGACCAACCGTCCACCTTGGTATTATCTCAACCATCTGATAGAAAGTATCTTGTACAACCTGTCTATTTCCTTCTACTATACTACTTACCTCACCGTTAGCTAGACTCTCTGATTCACTTATCTGCATGCTTTGACCCTGGGTTATAGCCGCACAAACTAAACAAACTACAAGTGAGACAATACCCACAGCCAACATGACCCACATAGAAGTCTCAGATGTATCTTTGTTTTCTTTTAAAGTTTCAATTGATTTGTTAAGAGTTTCTATTTGTCTGGTGAGGTTATTACCGTATTTGAGTAAGTCGTGATTAGTTAGAGTGAAAAAACTAACAGAGTTATTATTATCAACGATAGTGTTTTTTGCTCCATCTGGAATAGTGCCATTAATCTTAACTTTACAAGGATTAGAAACCCCATCGGACATTTTAACATGTTCAGTGCTTAAAACATGTAAATAACCATCAGCTTCTCTAAACTCATTAGACCTGTTAGCCATGTCAAAAACATAACTACAATTACTACAATTGGTAGCATTCCTATTAAAAACACAATCAACTAAAAAACTACTATCATTACAACCAACACTATTACTCGAATTAAACACAGCACTACAATTAATAAGATTAACACAATTCAACAATTTACCACAATTAGTAATATTAAATGATGAAACAACATTAAAACTCTTAGCCACACCAATACTATTAACCACATCATGACTACTAATACTATTATTTGAATTCAAAATATTAAAACTATTAACCACATCAAAACAATTAGTCACATTAGAACTACTTAATATATTACTGCTTGAAATAATACTGGTACTGTTAGCCACAATACTACAATTAGTCACCATTAAACCACTCAATATATTACCACTATAATTAATATCACTACTATTTGTAATATTGCTAGAATCAAAGACATTGAAACTATTAGCTACAGCAGAACTATTAAAAACATAACTACTATTAACAACATTATCACAATTAACAAGGTTATGCGAGTTAATACAATTAGTAGAATTAGTAACATTAGTACAGTTAATATTACCATATTCATCAGGAATATCAACACCAACAACACTATCAACACTATAAACAACAGTATCATTAATCTTACTCATAACATTATTGTTAGTACTATTATTGATAACATTATTAATCTTCATAATAGTCACGTTACTACTGTTATTAATATAAGGATTAATACTAATAGGATTGACAAGAGCAAACAACAAACCATTAATACTATTATTATTATTTAAATGAGATGAAACATTAGCTTTAAAACTACTCATAACCTTCTCAGGATCAGTGACAGTACGAACACCACTAAAATACTTATAATAACTTGCCGAATTCCCCAACTTAGCAATATTATCACTTAAAGAACTGATATTAAATGCAATAATGATCTGCATAACCAAGCAATAAATACTCCAAGCAAAACTAATAAGTAACCAACCAAGATTATAAACAACCCATAGAAGTGTTCCTAAAACAATTTGAAGAGCGAACCAGATCACATACAATCCATAGACAATAACATCACCTAACCAAGCGAAGAAATTATACCATTTTTTTGTTCGAACACTTGGAGGATTCC
>JAISTD010000209.1 GCA_031272765.1 Candidatus Methanovirga australis
TTTATCAGGTATGGGTGACCATCCAAGGAATGTCTCGTTTAGGATAATCTACTCACATGAGACTTCTTATCTCAATTCAGGATCAGATAAACCATTATATTTTTTTTTTGGATTATTAAGGCTTTAAACATGACTATAACATCAATTTCAGGTCTTTCACCTTTCAGTGTCTTATTTTTGTAAGTTTGCATTAGTATTGGGCGGAAAATTTCCTAATCTACTATTTGATCAATATTCATTCAATTATACACAGTGTTTTTTAACATCACCTACATTTGTTGCTGATAAGATTAATTGCATTACATAAATTATCACTTTATATCATATAAACATAGTAAAAGTCCCTAATACTCAATTAAAACCACAATGGAAGGTGTGAATAATCGGCATCTTTATATACTATCAGCACATTAGGCTAATATGGGAGTTTCACAATTTATAAATCTTATCAAAATATGCTATTTTTGATAGGTTAATATAAACTCTCACAACATTAGTTAATATGGGAGTTTCATAATTCATAAATCTTATCGAAATATGCTATTTTTGGTAGGTTAATAGAAACTCTCAACTGATAAAATCAGTGATAAAAATTACATCATTTTAGAAAGGAATGATTAAAATGAATGATAAAGATATATGGGTGGCGGCATCTATATTTATAATTTTGATTGTAGCTTTCGCTTTTAATGGACAACATGATGAACCTAAAAAAGTAACTAAAGTTGACAATAGTAGTAATCACACAGCTAATGACACTACTAACAAAAATGTGTCTACATCTACTACAACTAAGAAAGATGACAAAAAAGAAAACATATTTAATATGAATTTGTTTAGCCCTTTAGGAGATGCTTACACAGCAAAATTTTTGAGTACTGATATGTATAGAGCTTTTGATGGTGCAGAATTTACACCTACTGTAACATTCTTTGAAGAAGATAATACTGGAGCTACTATAAAACATCTTGAGACTATAAAAGGTCATGATATAGGAATAATAACAGTAAATAATGATGGAACTACACCTCATGAAGACTGGTATGTGATTGGTAAATATACTATTAGTGTAAGTCCAGTTTTCAATAGAGATACTAAGAAAGGTGGTGATGATCATTTAAGTGATCAACAATTCAAGGTAGTTTTTGAGAAAATTTTAAAATAGGAGAATTGAATGAATAAAAGGAGGTGAAAGATTGAATGATAGAAACAATTCAGATTATATAGATTTTGAAGCTTTTTTTTATACTTGTGGTGTTTCAATAGTTATTTATTTCGCGATTAAGGCTGTAGTATATTTCGTACATGTTATAATTCCAATTATCTTGAACTTTATAAGCCAAATATTTTAATATCCTTTCAATTACTGAAAATCTTCGATTTTCATAATTTATAAAATCTTCGATTTTCGTTTATATAAAACATGGTTTTCATGAAAACCTCACACTTTTTTGCAATCTCGGTGTGAAAAATATACATTGTTAGAAAATCTAAAATTTTAGTAGATGGAGGGGCTAAAATTCATCTACCGAGCATGGCTTGGCAGTATTCTTTTAGTCATTAGATAAAATCCAAAAAATATTTTTTTTTATAAATTTGTTTTTGGTTCGTATTCTATGGTAGAATACGAACATTTATAAATGTTGAAAATATATAAGAAATATGTGAAAAAAATTTAAGGAACATACTCATGAAAAAATTATCTGATTTAATAAATATTGGAAAAATATGTGAAAAACAATTAAATGATGTTGGAATAAATACCAAGGAAGAGTTAGAAGAGTTGGGATCTATGGAAGCTTGGTTAAAAATAAATGAAATTAATCCATCATCTTGTATTAATAAACTTATGGCTATTGAAGGAGCTATTCAAGGAGTCAGATGGCACAATCTTGATTATAATACAAAAAAAATTTTAAAAGACTTCTATGATAAAAATAAGTAATATATGAGAAATTTTGCATAAAAAATTTAAAAAATTGTTCTATTTCATTGGCCACATATACATCAAGACACGAAAATGTCATGGTTTTAAGATTTTTATTTTTTTAATAATATTGTTTGCATTAAATTAATAATATGAAAATTATTTAATAAAATACATATAGTTTAAATAGCATATATAAATAAAAATATATTTTTATATGATTATTTTATAAAATTTTAATAATTAATATACATTATTTAAATTTATATTAAAGAAGAATGTGAAAAATACAGACCTATTCAAGATAAAATTTACAAATCAGATTTCAATAAGTTTTTAGAAGAATCAAAGAAGTTATTAGAATAATAAATTATTAAATGATTATAATTATTTATTAATAAATATTTTAATGTAAAAATAGTAATTGTTTATAGCCATATAGACCATTTCCAAGTTAATGGGCGATCATTTATGTGCGACACAAGTCTATATGGACTTACTTTAAACATTGATTATTTTTATGTTATTTATATTATAAATTTTAATATTTTTTAAATAAAGAGGAATAAAATGACAAAAGAATATGAATTAATTGAAACATTATTATATAAAGGTACAGATGGAGGAGTGACTGCAGAGTTTTTGGTGGATAAAGCCAATCAAACATTTTGGGCAAGTCAAAAAGCTGTTGCAGATATTTTTAAAACAAGTTCTCCAAATATTAGTATGCATATGCAAAATATCTTTCAAGACGGTGAGTTAAAAGAAAATAAAGTCAGTATAAGTTCTAAAAAATTATTTAAAGACCAGATAGAATTTATTAAGGAATCCTTAATAAATTCTAAAAAGGCTGGAAGACCTACTAAATGATATAATTTAGATGGTATTATAGCTGTTGGGTATCGTGTTAACTCTAAAAAGGCAACAGAGTTTCAAATATGGGCTACAAGTATTTTAAAGGATTACATTGTTAAAGGTTTTGCAATAGATGTCGAACTACTAAAAAACGGTACTCGATTAGGTGAAGATTACTTTAAACAATTATTAGAAATTATAAGAGATATTCGTTTATCTAAAAAGACGATTTTATGAGCAAATAACAGATATTTATGCAACTGCTTATGATTATAATAAAGATGCCAAGATAATAAAAAAATTTTTTATGAATGTTCAAAACAAGCTGCACTATGCAGTTAGTGGTCATACAGCACCAGAAATCATATCTAAAAGAGCTGATAGTAAAAAGCCATTTATGGGTCTTATAACATGGGATAAATCCCCTGAAGGTAAGATTTACTTAAAAGATGCTAAAATAGCTAAAAATTACTTGAATGAAAAAGAAATAAAAGAATTGCGTCGTATAGTGTCGATGTATTTAGATTATGCTGAAAATCAAGCTGAAAGAAGAATACCTATGAGTATGGAAGATTGGGCTGAGAGATTAGATAAATTCTTAGAATTTAATGAATACCACTTATTAAAAGGAAAAGGAACTATTAGCCGAGAAGATGTTGATAAATTTGTTAGAGAAGAATATGAAAAATACAGACCTATTCAAGATAAAATTTACAAATCAGATTTCAATAAGTTTTTAGAAGAATCAAAGAAGTTATTAAATGAATAATAAAAAAAGAGAGATTGCATCAATAGCACAAGGAGTTTCAGTTGTTCATTTATATGCTTCATCACTAAAAAAAATTAATAATTAAAATTCCTTTATTGGAAGAGCAGGAGAAAATAGCTAACTTTCTATCAAAAGTAGATGAAAAAATAGCTATCTTAGAAGACAAATTAGAATTATGGAATAGCTATAAAAAAGGAATCATGCAACAACTATTTTCACAACAACTAAGATTCAAAGATGAAAATGGGAATAGCTATCCTGATTGGGAAGAGAAGAAGCTTGGTGAAGTTGTAGAATCTTCTTCTTCTAATTTATCTATTAATGATTTAGAAAATAATTTTGGAAATTATCCTATTTATGGTGCAACTGGATTTATTAAGTGTATTGATTTTTATGAGAAAAATGAGGATTATATAGCTATTGTTAAAGATGGTGCTAGTGTGGGACGAAATTTTTTATGTTCTTCTAACTCTTCTATTTTAGGAATTTTGAATTATTTGAATTCAAAAAATAATTATGATTTGAATTTTATTTATTATTTATTAAATTCAATAAATTTTAAAAAGTATATCATTGGTAGTACAATACCTCATATCTATTTTAAAGATTATTCAAAAGAATTGGTTCATTTCCCATTTTTAGAGGAGCAAGAAAAAATAGCTAACTTTTTAACAAATATTGATAATAAAGTTGATGAAATTGATAAAAACTTAAAAATTCAAAGAGAATTTAAGAAAGGATTATTGCAAAAGATGTTTTGTTAAAGATATTATAAAATTTCTATAAATAATAATATATTTTTATAATGAAATATTTAAATAATAAGATATATATACATAATTATTTATTTGAAAATATCTACTTTAAATTATAAATTAAAATATCTAAAATATTATCTTAATTTAGAAAAAAACAAGTTTTATAGTTCTATACAATACAGACGCTGATAAAAATTTGTTAATCTCAAAAAAATAAACTATAATCGTATACAATAGAAAAAATTTTGCTTGGTAAAATTATGGTGGATGTTGAATATCTTCAATCACAATTAAATGACTACTGTGATGAGTTAGAAGTGTTAAGAAACCTTTCAAAAATCACTATAAAAAATTATAGGCAAACTAATGGCTATTTTATTAAATATTTAAAAGAAAATAGTATTGATATTGAACATAAACCTGACTTTGTTTTAAAAAAATTTATTGTATATCTTAAAAAGGATAAGGATAATAGATATTCCACAATAAATAAATATCTTCAACAAATCATCCAATTTTTAAGGTTTTTAGATATTAAAGTAGATATTCAACTACCTAAAGATAACAGTAAAAATAAAAAAATAAAATATCTAAGACCAGAAGAAGTAAATGAAGTGTTAAAGACAATTCCTAATGAATTAGTTAGAGATAAAGCTATTATTCAAACATTATATAGAACAGGGCTTCGAGTTTCTGAACTTTGTAATTTAAAAAAACAAAATTTAGATATTAACAGCATTGATAAGGCAATAGCTATTTATGTGCATGAAGGTAAAGGTGGCAAAGATAGAACTGTTTATATTGATAATAAAACACTTAAACTTATAAACACTATGATTTATAAAAGATCTATTAAAAATATAGTAAATGAAGAAGGTTATCTGTTTACCAATAAAATGGGGAATAGATTAAGTGAAAGAAGTGTTCAAAAAATTGTTAAAAAACATGCAATAGCTACTGATAGACGATTGGCATTGGAAGGTAAGCAAACTAACCTGAAAGAGAGATTAACTCCCCATACTCTTCGCCATTCTTTTACAATTTTTTTATTAAATTATGGTAACAAACCTATAAATGAAGTTCAGCAACTTTTAGGTCATAGCAACATATCAACAACTCAAATTTACAGTAAAGTTGATGATAAAAGAATTAAACATAGTTATGAGAATATTAATTGGGATAATTCATAGGAAGATATTTTTTAGATATTGGAGTGTTTAAAAAATTATGTTCTCAAAATCAGTCAAGCGTAATGGCAATTTGACACTGCCACAATTTTTTTAAATTCTGAATATCCATTTATTATCTTCAGATTCAGCCATTTATTTTTATAATAGTAAATATTTTTATATATATTCGTTTATTTCATTAATAAATAGCTATTTTTTTATTAAATTTATTTAAATTTTATTTTATAAGTTTAATATCCATCAAATTTTAATAACAAATTCTCTCTAATGTTATTGTTAAATGAATAAAACTTTTATGATTATTCCTAAATTAATCTGATTCCTATTAATTATTATTTAATTAAATAAAACACAATAAATAAGTTTATATTTCAATTTTAAAACCAAAACATTTAAAAATTGGTCTATTTTATATATCTTGTAGGGAAACAATAGTTAATTCAGCTTTGAATTAAGTTCCAGCCATAATTTATACTCTTTTTCTAGAATTTATACTCATTAAACTATAATATTATATTTTAATTGAACACGATCATATTTTTCATAAGTTTAATTTGTCACCAAATGCTTTTTAGCATCACCTACATTTTCTGCTGGATGAGATTAATTGTATTGTTTATAAACTATCAATTATAACTATATAAACATTAAAGAGTATTTAATACTCAAATTAAAACCAAAAGGTGGGTGGGTGAATATCAACACATTTTGAATATCAACACATTTATATATTATATGCCATATTAGCTAATTTGAGTTTCATAATTTTATAAAAATACTTTTGTCAAAAATATATGCTATATTTTTTGATAGCTTAATAGAAATTCTCATTAGGTTAACATGGGAGTTTCATAATTTATGAATCTTAAATGTATTGGTAGGTTAATAGAAACTCTCATTAATATTATATTGAATATAGGTCTTATAATTTTGACAGTTGAAAAATTTAATAAATAAATATTTAATTTTTGGAGTTAATTTAAATGGAAATATTAAATGATATTTTAGATATTTTTGATGAAAAATTGAGAATGCAATATGGTGTTGTAGGTTTATTAATTGGTAAATCTTCACATGGTCGTGTTCGTAAAAGAAGAATACTCTTCTATGGAATAATCTTCCTCTACTTGATGAATGTTGTTTGGGGAGGGATAGGTGGCTTGTTAGATGACTTGACTTATAATCCAGTGAATAATGTTACTGCTGCAAGTTTGCCTGAAAATCTCACAATCACAAATGATCTGGTTAATAATAGAAGTACTAATTTCGACCTAATCGTAGAAACTAATAGCTCATGTAAAATAGAAAAGGTTATTTTGAAATTTTATCGTAATGGAGCATATATTTGTAACGAAACTGTCTATAACACATCTTATGAGAATTTACAAGTTGGAAGTAATCTTGTTCCTAATTGTTATCTTTCAGATTATAAGGATATAAAAGCTGATGAAGTAGTTATAATGATAAATACAGGCAGATATGATAAACCTATATACTTTGAGAGTAAGCATATTAAGGTAAATGTGGACATTACTGCAAGATCTATTTCAAACAGTGGTACTCCTGTAAATACTCCTGTAAATAGTACTCCTAAAAAAGAGGGTATTAGTGACTTGTTCAACCTAAATGGCTTCACTCAAAAGCCAGGATTAGGATATGTATATTATTACATAAATAATATGGACTGTCATGTTTATAATCCAACTCTAAAGAAAATAGCTTTGTTTGATATTACCATTTTTGGTGATGATGACCCAAAAAACAAAAGATATGTGTTAGAGTGCAAAGGTCATAAAATATATGTGCAAGATGATTTAGAAGGTTATTATTATGTGGATGATGCAGATTACTGTGTAACGATTAAATATCATCTTATGGACATTGATAATTATGAAAAATTAGAGTCTTCACAGACAGATACTGTAAAAGATGTGTTTAATAAAATTTTGAAATAGAAGGGTAAATGATTAAAATGTTTGATGGAATAAGAAAATGGAGAAATAAAAGATTGGAAATACAAGGAATAATTGATAAATGGCTTGAAACTTTGCCTGAAGTAACATTGATTGAAAGAAAGCAGAAAGATCGTAAGGTAGTAGATAGTCCAGGTGTAAAAGGTCAAAAAGGAGGTTCAGGAGTAGGTAGAGCATTACTTGGTGGTGTGCTATTAGGACCATTAGGTGCAGCAGCTGGATATGGATCACGAAAACAATATGTTCCAGATATACCAGAAGTCAGCCACAGAGAAGTGTACATCGAAGTCATAGAATCAACCAAAAGATTGTATATTGATCAAAAAAATAATTGCTTGTGCTTTCCAGAACGACATGTTTTTAGTACAACAGTAGAAATGTATGGTTGTGAAATCAATTTAGACAGTTTGGATTATAGATACGATGAAAATATAAATGAAACTGGAGTATGGGATCGTGTAGGTCATAAATGTGACATTAAGGGTAATATCACAGCTTTACTCCCATCTAAGGGTAAAAGCATAGGTATTGAAGAAAATGCAGCACAAGGTATTTAGACAAATACATACAGAATTGAATATTTAATTTTTTTTGATAAATTGATAGAAAACTCTTAATAATTATATATAAGATGAGATATGATGAAACTATTAAATTAAAATATTTATCTATATATTTAAGGAGATAAAATGAGTAAATATGCAGTATATAGTTTAATAATTGGTAATAAAGTGTATTATGGTGTATCCATGTACATTGGTGAGGATCAATTAAAAGATCGTGTTAATATGTGGCTGGATGATAGTAAATCTGAACATAAATACAATCAAGATGTTATAAATGCTTATAATAAGTTTGGCAGCTGTGTTTTAGAAATAAAAGAGATTGTTAATAACAAGGATGAAGCCACTAAAATTAAGTTCAACTTAATAAAATCAGAAAATAGACTTATTTTACTTAATAAGCATAAAAGAAAAAGAAATCATCCTAAAAATGTATATTTAAAATCAAGTATTAATTTTGAAGATCTAATAATGGAATTGTTTAACTCAGAAGAAGACTTAGTTTTGAGTGTTAGTGAAATAGCAAGGAGAATAGGTCATCCAAATAGTGATGAAAGAGGCACAAATTACCATAACTACCCAGTACACAATGCCGTGAATAGTTTAGTTAGAAAAGGTTATTTATGTAAAGATAGCAACGGATCTGAAACACAAATTTATCTACCAACCACTAATGCACCTCCATTACCAAACCAGTGGGTTATTTAAGATTTGTATGATGAAACATTACTGGATCAATAATGATAAAAATAGGTGGCGATTATAATGAAAATAGGAGAAATAATTGATAAAATAAAAGAACTATCTATGATTAAGAAAAAATACTTAATTTTAATAGTTATTATACTATTAATAATAATTTGTTCTGTTTATGGTTATTGTGATTATAAATATAAAGATAATATTAAAGAAATCGATAATTTAACATATACGATAAAAAATAATGTTTACAATTATACGAATAATTCGACTGATTTAGAGAATGAGAGTTTTTTGGATACTGTTGAAAAAGCTAATGAATCCTGGACAAATGCAAGTATGAAAATTAAATCTGTAAAAAAACTAATTAATGAGACAAGATCATATACTTTTTTTGATAATAAAAAAATTAATCATTTAAATAAATGTTCTGAAATAATTGATAGCTTTGAGTTATACACTGAAACAAAGATAGATGCTTGCAATACATCTTACAATATCGTGAAAACTCAAGGTTTATTAGGTTTGTTAGGCTTTGATTTGAAACATTATGATAAAATATTCAATGAAACTCAAGATAAAATTAATAAAACCAGTATTTAAAATATAAAAATTTATTTAATTAAAAAAGGTGAAAAAATGAAAATAGGAGAAATAATTGATAAAATAAAAGAAATA
>JAISTD010000011.1 GCA_031272765.1 Candidatus Methanovirga australis
AAAGGAGATAAAGTACTCATTGTCTTGAATAGAGATAGTAAACTTATTACCAGTATTTTTGGTGTTATCAAGGCTGGCGGAGTGTTTATAATTGTTAGTCCTGATGATCCTACCCAAAAGATTAACTTCATAAAGGATCAAACTGATGCAAGGTTTTTAATTTCTTTTAAAGTTTTTATAGATAAAATTCTCTCATATTCTAAAGATTCATCTCCTCATACATACTTTGAAAATAATTTTGAGGGTCATGGTAATGGTTTCTGTAATAAGTATTCTAAAAGCAATGGCACCTTTATATTTGATATTAACAGACTTATTAATGGGGAAGATGATCGGTTACCAGTTGTTGGGTTGAAATCTGATGATATGTTGTGTATTGTTTATACTTCTGGTTCAACTGGGGTTCCTAAAGGAGTGTTAGTGACTAATAGATCTTTAGTTAATATATTTAATTCATTTGATTTTGAAAAGTGGAAATTTTTGCTTAATTTTAATCAAACTTTTATGCCTTTTATGGAATTTTTATTGTTATCTTTATATTATGGTGGAACAATAGTTTTAGCAAATAATGAGGAATTATTTAATCCTGTTCACTTATTTAAAAATCATTCTTTTGATGTTTTAGCTATGACACCATCAAGGCTTGAAGAATATATTAATAATGAAGAAATATCTTCTAAACTAAAGGATGTTAAAAGAATTTATTTATTAGGGGAAAAATTGAGAGCTATTTTGGTGGAAAAATTAAGAAAAATAACTCACAGTGAGATTTATAATTTGTATGGTTCAAGTGAAACAGGTTCAACTAATATTAAGTTAATTAATGATATTAATACTCAAAATTTCGGTGAAATTAGTGTTGGAAAGCCTGTATTCGGTGTTTTAGAGAGAGTTTTAGATATTGATGATAATCCATTACCACCATTAGTTATTGGGGAGTTAATGGTTGGTGGATCAATTTCTGACGGTTATTGGAATGATACTAAACTTACAAATGCGAAGTTTGTTGAGATTAATGCAATACCTTTTTTTAAAACTGGAGATTTAGCTAAATATGATGAGAAGGGAAATTATAGTATTATTGGCAGGTTGGATAATCAGATTAAACTTAGGGGTCAGAGAGTTGATCCTGGTGAGATAGAAAACAATGTTCCAGAAGATATTGGTGTTGAAAAAGCTATTGTCACAGTTAACGATTATAGGAATGATAGTCAAGTTTTAACATTATATTTCACTACAAAGTCAAAATCTTTGATGAATGATGAGATTGTTAAGATTAAGGAGATGATTAAGGGTCATTTGGTGAGTGTGTTGCCTGGTTTTATGGTTCCTCAAGATTATGTTTATTTGGAGGAGTTTCCAAAGACATCTACAGGTAAAGTTAATGTGAAAGATTTAAAAAATCATGATGATAATATTAAAGAAATCATTGAACCTTCTAATGACTTAGAACAGGAACTATTTGATATTTGTGCTGAAATATTGGGACATACTAACTTTGGAGTAACAAATAATCTTTTAAACATTGGTTTCACATCATTATCTTTAATTAGATTATCAGGTAAAATATTTGAGGGGTATCATGTTCAAATAAGTTCATTAGATGTGATTAAAAATGATTATAGTATCTCAAATATTGCTAAGAAAATAAAGGTTCTCAAAAAAGTAGAGAATGTTAAAAATGATGTTTTAGAAAAATATCCACTATCACCTAATTTATATAGTTACTATAAAAATGTTGTGAAACCTCGAACACCTGAATCAAAAAGCTTTAATAATCCTGTTTGTTTAGATTTCAGTGATTTCGATGTTTTTAAGTTGAAAAATTCTTTGCTTGAAAATATTGAACTTAATAACTATATAAAAACAAGCTTTATAATGGAAGGGGGGAGGATTTATCAGAAACGAAACGATGATTTATCTGTAGATATTAAGATCCATGAAAAAGAGTTAAATGATGATATAAAAAAAAATTTTGTTAAGCCTTTTAATATATTTGAACCTCCTTTATTCAGATTAGAATTATATTATCATAATGGGAAAGTTAGTTTATTGTTTGATATTCACCATATTTTAATTGATAGATATTCTATAAACATGTTTTTCAACGATTTGATAAAATTATATTTTGATAAAAAGATTATTAAGGAATATGATTATTTTGATTATTCATTAGAATATTCTACTATAATAATTAAGAAGTCGGCATATTCTATTAAAGATTCTTTAAAACTTTTTCAATTATTCCTCTTTAATATTTTTAGAATAATAAACGTGTGGCATGATAGAATAAATCATTCTTCATCAAAAATGCAGATGGAAGCTATATTTTTTGATGAAGAAACTGTTTTAAATTTTTGTAAAAAAAGTGATATTTCAGCTGATGAGTTTTTTTTGTCTTTGGTTACATTAGCTTTAGCTAAGCTATTCGATATGAGAAAAATTAAATTATCATTTGTATTTAATGGAAGAACAGATATGAAATATTCAAAAACTTTTGGATATTTTTCATATACTGTGCCTTTATTCTTAAATGTAGAGAGTTTCTATAAATTCAATATCTTAAAATTTTTTAATCATGTTAAAAAAATGAAAAATAAGGCTATATTGGATTCTATTGATTTGATGAAAGACCCCCAGCAATATTTGAAAGAAGAATATTGTCATTTAAAGTTTTTAGATACAATACAGGATAAGTTTAAGTTTTTATTCAAACAATCAAATATTAATGTTTTATATAATTATATTGCAAATATGCAGTTTGATACATATTCTCAATTAGCGGAATATGATGAGATTGAGATTGAGAATATTAATAATTTAAATGAAAATATTTTACATTTCACTGTATCTAAGACTGAAGACAAATTTTATTTGACCGTCCTTTACAATTCTGCATATTCTGTAAATGAAGATGATTTTGTGGAGTATATCGAATCATTATTCTATAAAATTATTGAGAATCCATCAAAACTTAATAGATTATAGTATTTTCAATTAATTAATGGATCTTAAAATTCAGAATTGATGGGATATGAACATATTTCATAAGCTATAATATTAATGACATTTTAGAAAAGTATAAGTCTTGTTTTTATTAATATTTGATTAAATTAATCTGGTTGGTGAGATAAGTGGCAAATGAAAAAAATAATATAAATATTAACAATATTTATAATGATTTTCCTGTGATTAAACCGTCTGATAGGATTATTATATTCACACCACATCCAGATGATGATGTATTAACGAATTCTGGAATTATTTTATCAGCTATTAAAAATAATGCAACGGTTAAAGTAGTTTACATGACTAATGGAGACGGTAGACCACAAAATTATTTGGATAAATATTTAGAATTAAATAATATAACTAATTTCAAAGGAAATATTGGTGAGATAAGACATGTGGAAGGATTAAATGGATTGACTATACTGGGATTAGAAGATTCTAATTCTATATTTTTAGGATACCCAGATTCTGCATTGAAAAGTTTGTTTTTAGATAATTGGGATTATGATAATCTCTTTAGAAATGAAAATCTCCCTAACTCCTATGACCATTCTCCTTATGATTTCTCTTTTGAGAAAAATGCTCCTTATTGTGGTTTGAATGTTGTTAAGAATTTGAATCATATTCTCGATGACTTTAAACCAAATATAATATTAGTACCAGATTCTAATGATGAACATGAGGATCATTGGGCTACTGATGCATTTGTAGAGTATGTTCTTGTTAAGAAGAAATACAACAAATCAATTTATCATTTTTTGATACATAAAGAAGGCTTACCTATGGTGTATAAATATGCTCCTTTTGAAGATGTGATTATACCATTAAATATCAGTGCATTTGATACTGAATGGTTTAAGTTACCTTTAAGTGATGATGATAAAAAATTAAAAAGAAAAGCTATTAACTCTCATAAAAGTCAAATTTATGAAATTGACGAAAGAAATTATTTAGAATCTTTTATAAGGATAAATGAATATTTTGCAATTTATCCTAAAATAACGATTCAAAAAGTAGAAAATTATTTTTTAAATGATGGCATGCCAAAATCATCTTTTAAAAACATGGTATTTAAACCAAAAAAATTAAAAAATACTTATAATTCTTTAAAAAATGTAATAAAAAGAAATTTAGATTCTATTGGTTTAATTATGGATAATCAGAATTTATATGTTATAATACAGTCTACTAAAATTACTGTTGATTGTCATTGTATTTTTTATCTTTATTTATATGATGGAAATGAATATAGGAAGTTAACTATTGATATTGGATGTGGTAATGCAGTATGTATTTCTGAAACATTAGGTGTTATTTTTTCTAAGAAATTAGATATTCAAAGGAGGAATGATATAATTGGAGTTAAAATTCCATTAAATCTTGTTAAAGACATTGAAACTATTTTATTAACTGCTAATGTCCAATATTCTTCAGATTATTCTATGAATACTACTCAATTAAGAGTTTTTGAAATTTGAGTTAAATTTTAAATTTAACATTATAAAACTTTTTATCAATTATATTTTTACTAATTAAACTATCTCTATTTTTTATTTTCCATTTTTTCCCAGTGGATGGTTTTAATCATATTATGATAAGTAGTTGAATAATAAGGTATCTTATCTAATTCTGAGTTTGATAAATTTAATTCAGCCAAATAATTTCCTGTTTTTTCAAAAAATTGGGATTTATATTCCTTAGAAACTCTTGGAACATATTGTCTTAGCTGTTCTATTACAAAAAACTTAAATTCTATATTATAATTCTCCATTTCTTTATTTTCTATTAAAAAATTCTTAATATTATCAATAGCATTAAATATATCGAAAATTTTTATTGAAGTATTAATATTGTTCATTATTGAATTTTCATTACTTACTCTATAAATGTATAATGTGTATGGACAAAATGAAATCCTTTTTGCTCTTAATAGTACTTGCACATGGAAAAACATATCTTCGAAGATTGTATGTTTTGGAAAATAGAAATCATCATATTTTTTTAGAAAAGAATGTTTATAGAATTTGTAAAATGCACTGAATCCTCTATTTAATAAAAAAAGTTTAACTTTGCTTATTGTGAAAAAAAAGTTATTAAAATCAATTTCTTTATTATAAAAATGTTTTCCAACATTGTAAATATCATCACTATTTTTAGTTAGTTTATTATTTTTTTCGTTATATTCTAAAATGTCTAACATCACAATATCTGAGTTATTATTAATCCCGTTTTCATATAATTTTTTAAGTGCATCTTTAACTATACAATCATCAGAGTCAACAAAGTAAATAAATTCTCCAGAAGCATTATCTAAACCTGTTTTTCTTGCAGCCCCCAATCCTTCATTTGTTTTACTGATAATTTTTATTCTATTGTCTTTTGTTTGATATTTCTTTAAAATTTTGAGTGAATTGTCTGTTGACCCATCGTTAATACAGATTATTTCTATATATTCTAATGTTTGATTGATAACACTATTCAAACATTGTTCAAGATATTTTTCTACATTGTAAACTGGTATAATTACAGACACTTTGATATTATTCATTGGTGATTCCATTAGCTATATTCAATTAATTTTATTTTGAAGATTCAGTTTTTCTTCCTGATGGAGCTGGTCACAAGCCATATCTTCAAATTTTACCTATTTCACATTTTCAGTTAAAATTGATTAAATCAAACGAACATCTTGATTTAAAATATATTTAAGAAAATAATGAGGCACTGTCAAAAATTATGGTGATAGAGTTAGATCGTTAATCTAAGATTTCACTTTTCTATTTCTCAAAAACCCATCTAATTGTCAATATCACCAACTTAATAATTTTTGTTTGAATTGAGTTATATATTTTTCATGATTTTAAACAAATTGCAAATTTTTTTATATAAATTTGTTTAATTTTTTATTAAAATATTTAACAAAATTTATTAAGTTGATAACATTGAGATAAACCCTATATTTTTTGAATTATCAATGAGAGTTTCTATAAACCAAATATCTTAAGATTTTAGATTTTTAAATTTTCTAATTTGGGCTTTAAATCCAAAACAAAGAACTTTTAGTAAATATTAAATCTATCGATATTAACAAAGTTAGGTTAATAGAACCTCTTCAATGCTTTAAACATGATTATAACATCAATTTCAGGTCTTCTACTTTTTTTTGTCTTGTTCTTGTAAAAGATTAAATTGCATTGTTCATAATTATCACTTTTACACTATATACTCTATAAGAGTCCTTAATACTCAAATCAAAACCACAGAAGGGAGGTGTGAATAATCGATACCTTTATATGCTATTATCACATAAGTTAATAATGGGAGTTTCAAATTTATAAATCTTATCAAGATATGCTATTTTTGATAGGTTAATAGAAACTCTCTTAGAGATATAACTAAAAAATATATATTCGAAAACTATAATTCATAAAATAATTTTCAATCCATTCATTAATGAGAGTATTATATGTATCCTAAAGTTTCTATTGTTATTCCAGTTTATAATGAAGAAAAATACCTAAATAAATGTTTAGATAGTGTAATTAATCAGACATTAAGAAATATTGAGATAATATGTGTTAATGATGGATCTACAGATAGTTCTCTTGAAATTTTAAAGAAATATGAAAGAAGCGATGAAAGAATAAAGATTTTAAATCAAAGAAATTTAGGTGCAGGAATAGGGAGGAATAAAGGCTTGGAAGTAGCTCAAGGAAGATATATTGGTTTCATTGACGCTGATGATATCTTTGTAGAAAATAATGCTTTAAAGGTTATGTTCTGTGCAGGAGAAGAATATGGGTGTGATATGGTATCGGCTAATATAAAACTGGTTACAAATAATAGCTTGGGAGATCTTTATTATATGAATAATGTAGATACTGAAAGGATAATTTCTCCAGCTGTCTATGGAATTCCATGGTACTTTTCTAAAAATATTTTTAGAAGGAAGTTTATAGTAGAAAATGATATCTCTTTTCCTAATTACATGCGTGGTGAGGATCCTGTTTTTTTAGCAAAAGTTTTAGCTAAAGTTGATAGAATTATTAATATCCCTATCAATTATTATGGGTATAGACATATTCCTGATGAGAGTAAATTGAATTCGAATATTATTGATTATTTTCAACATTTTATCGATGTTTTTAAGATTTTAAATAATTCAAAGTTTTATAATGCCAATCAAGAGTATTATGGAGAATTTAAAAAATTTATAAAATATTTTGTTCATGAAAGTTATAGAAAAACGATTTTACAAAATTATAAAGAGGATTTTATTTTATTTAAATTTATTCAGTCTAATTTTGATTTAAGGTAGAAATATATGTATTGGAATAATTAAACAAATTTATATAAAAAAAAATTTGCAATTTGTTTGAAATCATGAAAAATATATAACTCAATTTAAA
>JAISTD010000054.1 GCA_031272765.1 Candidatus Methanovirga australis
AATGCTCTCTCCAATCCACCTTCCAAATATCTTTTTTTAATCTTTCTAACAGTATCACGATGAATTTCTAAATCTTCAGCGATATTTTTAATTTTCAATCCTTTATTAACTTGTAAAAGGACATTAGCTCGCATTATTTCTCTTGCATTTCTCATGCCTTTCTTTTTAAATTCTTTTAAGAATCTGATTTCATTATCTGTTAATTCGATTTTTACAGCTTTCATACATATATTATGAAAATTCAACTATATAAAATATACAGATAAACACTTATGCTATGACAATAGTCTGTTATTAATCATATTATAATTGGCATGAGATCATTATGTAATTTATTATAGTGGTCCTTTTGTCGTGATTGGTTAACAAATTGAAGGCTTTAAAAACATAGAAACTAATTCGCGAGCAAATGAAAGAAATAAATCCTCAAAGTGAAAACATTTATATACTATATTATTCATAATAATGATTGTTCTTATGTATACAAACATTTATGTTTTGTGTATATATTAGTAAAAATTAAATATAATTCATCATAATTGGTATCATTGGATTATTATTATAAAAGTTGACTTTAGAGTAGTTTGTGAATCCAAACATTTATATATAGGTTACAATATGTATGATGAGTATATAGGTAATAATAATAAAAGTATGAATTTTATCAATTCATGGATTTATATGATAAAATATTATTTATATGATAAAATATTATATTTACTCATACTTTTAAAAATTTTATGGAAAAGAGAAGGGTTTGTTGGATTTTTATGAAGTTTGGGATTTTGGTATTAGTCTTAGGTTTGATGTTTGGAATGACTCTTGGTTCACATTTACCTGGAATTGAACTATCCACCATAGGTAATGATCCTCTTAATTCTAAGTGCTTGTATCATACTACTGCACATTTTGAAAATAAAAATATGATGCTCATATTATTTAATCCTACTGTTATTTTCTCTTTTATTAGATTTGAACATAAATCAGATGATGATTACAGTTCAGATATTAATTTCTATTTTGTTAAAACAGTGAATTTGATAGTGAATGAGTTTATCTCTGCTATCGGTGGTTTTTCTCCTCATTAATGATTTATAATAAGAGTATGTTTTATAAATGCCTTTTTTATTATAATAAATATGAAATTTTTAAACAGTTTTTTTGTTGGATTGTATTTCACAGCTTTTTCTTTTATTATAATATCATGTTGTATATATAAAAATAGTATTATACTAAACATGTTTCCAATGTTTAGTTCTAATTAACTGTTGAATGCGTTAGCCACACACACATGTATAGACTGTTTGGTTAACATCTTTTTAAATTATATTAAAATTTATTATAGGAGGATTAAAAATGAATTATAAACTTATTGGATTGTTTATAATAGCTTTTTTATTTTTGGGTTCTTTATCCTTTATTAATGCTAATGACACTGGTATTTTAATTGTTGAGGCTAGAACTCAAGATAATGATGGGAATGGTTATATTGAAATTTATGAGAAGATTGATGGTGTTCCAAAAAGTTATTCTCATAACGATTATAATATTTTGAAAGGAGAAACTAAAATTATTCCTTTACCTGAAAAAACTGCTGAGATTCAATTTAGAGTTGATGGTGATGTAGCTTATATTGTAGCTGTTGATAAGTTTTTAAAAGCTCCTGTTCCTCATGTTATTGAGGTTCATGTGAATTTTTATCGTAAAGGTGCTTATACTAATATTTTTTGGATTGAAGGAGGTTGGTATAAAGGTAGTAAAAATCTTTATCATCCAACATGGGATTCATCTGTTAGCTATTTAGAATGGAATGTTGCAGCTAATCATTGGAATGATTATAATAAGCTATTAAAGCATGAATGGTGAGAAAATCTTATTTAATTAATTATGGAGGATTAAAAATGAATTATAAATACTTTGGAATATTAATAATAGTCCTTTTTAGCTTGGGTGTATTGAGTTTAGCTGAAAATGTTAATGCTGCAATAAAGGTATCAACTGAATATCCTCAAAATGGATATGGTTATCGTTATAGTGGAGATGATGTATGTGTAGATATGTTGTTAAGTTCAGATATATCAAACAACTATCAATTTAAGTCATATTCAGAATTACTTGTAGGTAAAGCAAAATATTATTCAAATGGACATTATTATATGTTTGATACGGATTATAATAATTTTAATCGTGGGTCTATGCATAATTTTAGTTTTGATAAAATGACTCATAATAACGATTATTTATATTTTGATGTTCATGATGGTACATTTTGGTCTAATGAATGGAGTAGAATGAGAATTAAAGTAAGTACTATTCCAGATAATGCATTAATTGAAATTAATTATTGGGATAGGGGGAATATCAGAAGTCCACATATAGAGGTGAAAATTAAAGATAAGTATTGGAATGGAGAGAATGGTAAAAATTTAATTATAGAATATTAAATATTTTTTTATTTTTTAGGAGAAATAACGATGAAATATTTTAAGTTTATAGTCATGCTAATAATCATGGGTTCAATTTTATTTATAGGAAATATTAATGCTGATCCAGGCTATTTAAAAGTAGAAGCAAGAAGTCAAGATAATGATGGTGATGGTAGAATCATACTTTATGAACGTTATAAAGGCAATTATAACGATGTTGATACTACGAAAAGCTATTCTATTAAAAAAGGAGAAACTTTAAGTTTTAATTTAGTAAATACTTATAAAATTGTTTTTGAATCAGTTAACTGTAAAAGTTATGAAGCAACCATTTTTGAAGTAGATAAATTTTTATTAGCACCAGTCGACCACACCATTGATGTTCATGTTAATTTTTATGATAAAAAATATTATTCTAATAAATTTTTTATTGAAGGAGGTTGGTATAAAGGTAGTAAAAATCTTTATCGTCCTACATGGGGGGATGAATCAGCTGTTAAAGATTTAACATGGAATGTTGCAGCTAATCATTGGAACAATTTTTAAATATGATTAAAATAATATAAAATTTTATAACCTTTAAGGAGTTGACAAAAATGAAATTTGAATATCAATTCATGGATTATTGATAAATATTATTACTCTACTTTTAAAATGGAAAATGATAAAAATGAATTGTATTGGTATTTTGGTTTAATTGTAATAATGGTTTGTTAACTTTAAATGCAGTTGAAGCAAAAGATTTATTATCATATGAAATTTTTTTTGAAAGATAGGTATATAATAGTTTATCATGAATAATGGTGATAATATTTTTTTTAGGTTGGGAGAGTTGTAAATGATTGAGAAAAAACAAGTAAAATGTCCATGTTGTAACACAACTTTAGTCAGGTATTTAGGTAATGATAAATTCTTATGCCCTGTTTGTAGAATCAATTTCACCATTGATAAGGGAGAGAGGGCATGATTTTAATGAACTTAAAGGAAGGAATGTTCTTTGTTGTTAGTTTCATTGATTTGTGGATAGGTAGAAAGAGTGGATTGGTAGTTGAAAGAGTATTTGTAAAGTTTAAAGGGTATGGTGTGATGTATGAGTAAAAATAAGGATAAATACACAAAATTAGTTAAGAAACATGAGAAATTTGGTGTTAAATGTGAGAAATTAGCTAAATATCTCCCTGATTTGGATTGCAGTAAATACAAATAATTCAGAGCTGATATGATGGATTATGAAAAAGTTAGGTTGATGGATTGTAAGACTTTCCCAGTTAGGAAAAATAAAGAAGATTGTTCATTCAATAATGATAAGAAAGATAAAGGAGGTGAATGAGATGACTGTTGTATGTCCACAATGTGGCTCATCTATCATAATGCTTTTAACTGGTGATGAATATTTCTGCAGTGAATGTAATCTTAATTTCAAAGCAGAAAGAAAAGATGATATAATATGATACTAAGCCAACTTGTTGAAGCAATAAAATGATGTTGATTTGTTTAACTCAATTGAATATTTGAATTAATAATCATTGGTATTTTCACGTGTTAATATTTAAGGCTGTAGCTTGTATAGCTTGGGAGAATTTATCGTTTGTGGATTTGCAACGAGTATATTAGTATATTTTAAACCCATCTTAGTATGTGGTAAAACTATTAAAAAAATATTAGATGGATTGACGAATCTGTGGTTATGAACCTCTGATTTTAGCCATAGTGGTTCAATATATGATATGTAGAGAAGGAAAACTCTGTAATAAACCTCAATTGTGTCTTTGGTTAACCCTCCTGGTGGGTATTGTTCTGGGTTCGATTCTTGGATAGGGTTATTGGGTGAAGATCATTTTACTTTAACTTCGATTTCCCTTCATCCATTCTCCTAATAAAAAAGGATATAAAATGTGTGTATTTATTTTTTAGAGGCTTATAAAATATTTGGAGGTTTATAAAATATGCTGCATAATGGACGGGAATTCAAAAATATTAAAGAGTTAAGTGTTTTATTCTGTAAGAAGGCTTTTAAAATTAAGGAAATAATAAAAAAGGCTGAGAATAATAGTATAATAATATCTGATATTGATAGTATTCGTCTTGGATCTGGTGAGTTTGTTTACAGTGTTGAAGCTGTTGAAGCTGCTATTGATTTTATGGGCGATGGTGATTCATCAATTCATGTTTGTGATGGTGATAGCCGTAGATGTAATCCTAAAACATGATTTGGATGGTGTATATTATGATCAATGAATTAAAGAGTAAGGTTCAAGCATTACAAGTTTTAATAGCTTGGCATGATTAATGTGGTTTGGAATGTGGGGAGTTTGAAGAAGAATTTTAAACAAATCATAAAAATAATTAGAAAAATGTGAGTTATATTTAAAATGGCAGGATTTTAAAATGGCAGATTTTCTAAAAAATAAAACTGATGAGGAAATCAGAGAAATAGCTAAAGTATATAATATTGGAGAATAGTGGAGTATTGACTTTTGTAAGGCGGTTATAAATTGGTATTTACATGGTAAACCAACCAAAAACTTCCTCATTTCTTTAGATATTGTCGATATAATAGATAGATATGAAAATGGAGAATCAATATTTAAAATAGCAAAAAAGTATAATGTTACGCATAAAACAATTGAAAGAAGAATAAAAAAAAAAATAATATAAATTTTTTTACAGAAAATATGGGTTGTTTCTGCCTTAGGTTTATTAATGACTTATTTTCACTTTGTGAAAATTTAGGAAACGAAGTTTCCGTTTATTAAAGTTTTGGAGTTGATTAAGTATGGAACCAATAATGGTTAAAGTAGAAAATATTTGTAGTACATATCAAGCAATATATTATTAAATATATTATGAAGGTGAGTAATATAGTAATTGTTTTTAATAGAGGTGATTTGTAATGTATATTTAATATTTAAGGAGAATAATCAATATTTTCTTTCTTTTTTTAAAATAGGAGAAATGAATTATGAGTAATATATACATTTTAAGGAGGTTAGTAGTAGTAGCATAAAAGGTTATAGAACATTATTAATTAAAAATTATAATGGAAATGATTTCATAGTTAATTTTTATGACCGTGGGACTCAAAGACATCCACATATAGATGCCTATTATAATGGTGAATTTTGAATAGGAAGCCATAATATTTCACCAAGCTTAAAAGCCCTAATATTAGATTGGATTTCTATATAATCAACATCCTCAATATCTTGATTATCATATATTATAAATGTTTTCAATCTATCATTTGAATGAAAAACAAATCACTATTGAAAATAGCTATTTGGTCTATATATGGTATTTGCCTGGTTTTTAATTATTAAATCATTATTTTTATTTAAGTTTAATTGTGTGTTTGTGTTGTAAAATATATATGGAAAATCTTTAATTATTTTTTCCTAAGAGTTCTTTTAGAATGTACATATCATTATTATCCAATGTTTTTGTAATTATAATAGCTAATGAATAGATAATCAATCCAATTGGTATAGCTATCCACATAGAAACATGAATTACATATAATACAACTGTTAAAATAATTGTAGAGACTGAAATCTTAATAATATCTATTAACAAAGAAGAATTTAATTTAAAGACAGATTTTGAAATTAAATAGCTATTCAATATTACTATAAGTAAACCACTTATCAGTGTTGAGATAGTCGCACCATAATATGAAAATTTACTTATAACAATTAAGTTCAGTGCAAAATTAAAAACTCCAGCTATTGCAGTTCTCTTAGTGACACCTACTTCATGATTTGTTGAATTTAGAAGAGAATCAGATATTCCATTCATAAAGGTGAAAACTAAATTCCATATCAAAAGCTGAAGAACATTACCAACAACAATATAGTCTTTTCCGAATACTAAAATCACAATATCATTTGCATAAAAACTTATTCCAACACAAATCGGTAAAACAAGCCCTAAAAGATATTTCACTGATTTTTCGTATGTAATTTTTAAGATGCTATCTGAATTTTTATATAGTTTAGACATTAATGGGAAAATTGCAACTGTATACATTGTATAGATTGTTATGAATACCGTTAAGATTCTATAAGCAGCACTATATATTCCTAAAGCATAATCTCCAGAAATTGAGCCTAACATGACTTGATCTGTTGTAAAGAATATGGATGAAAAAAGAGCTGTTAGACCAAATGGAGCTGCTTTTTTCATTGTTTCAATCCAAAACTTAAAATCAAATTGTATTCCCACATTAACTATTCTAATGGATTTAGCTAAATAAATAGCAGTTATGGCTATTGATATTAAATAAGCTAAAGCAATAGAAACTATTCCAAGATCTAATTCAATTGCAATCACAACAAATGATAGTAGAAATGTACTATTTATAATTGATCCAAAGGCTTGATATTTCATTTTACGGAAGGCTTGGAAGACACCATAAAATAACCCATTCATATTCATTATAGCTGTTTGAATACCAAATATTAAAGATATTAATATTACTATACTTGGATAGTTCATTACTCTTAGTATTAAAATGATACATAAAACTGTGGCTGAAGAGAGAAAAATTTTTAAGGGAATCATATTTCCCAAATACTTATTTGTTTGTTCTTTATTCCTGGAAATATCTCGCACAATATATGTACTCATTCCAACATCCATAAAAATAGTGGCAACTGACATTGTAGCTATGGCAAAATTGATTACACCAAAATCAGCGACACCAAGATACCTTGCATATAATGTTGTCCAGAAAAAACCCATTACATTTGTGATGATTTGTGAAAGAGTCAATACACCAGTATTTTTAAATAAATCTTGAACTAAATTCATGAATATACCTTAAATTAATTTAAAAAATATTTTAAAGAAGTTTTATCATTAAGCTCTCCAGCAATATTCGTGTTCATAATATTTTTCACTTCCTTAAGATTTTCACTTTGACCTAAAGCCCAAGAAAGCTTAACATAAGCAACCTCTGGAGTCATATCTCCACAAGATATTACTCCTGCTTTTAATAATTCACGACCAGTACTATAAACATTCATATTTACTCTCCCATATATACATTGAGAACTCATTCCAATAAGCATTCCCTCTTCCACACCTCGCATGATCGTGTCAATTGTGTAATCTGGAATATGACCAAGACCAGTTCCCTCAATTAAAAGTCCCTTATAACCTTTATCAATATATAAGTTTATAACATCCTCAGTAATTCCAGGAAAACTCTTAACAATAGCTACCTTAGGTTCCATACTTGTCATCAGATTTAAATCCCTATCATTTCTCCTAAAATAGTTATTTGTACTAATGGAACTAATATATCCATCTTTTAAACTTGCTAAGGGTTCATTATTAATACTTCTGAAAGTATCTCTTCTACTTGTATGCATTTTTCTAACCCTCGTTCCTCTATGAAGAGAACAGTAACTATCATCTAAGCTACCATGCATACAAACCATAACCTCAGCAATATTAGATTTAGCGGCCCCAACAGAATTCATTAGATTGATAAAACTATCTGAGGAAGGTCTGTCTGAGCTTCTCTGAGAACCAGTTAAAACAATTGGAACAGGAGTTCTAAGAATGAAACTTAAAGCAGCTGAGCTGTAATGCATTGTGTCTGTCCCGTGAGCAACAACAACACCATCAACACCAGATTCAATCTCTGATGCGATTGATTCAGCCATATTAACCCAATATTCCACCTTCATATTCTCACTTAAGATACTATAAATCTCTTTAACATCAATATTAGCCAAATTTAAAAGTTTAGGGTATGCTCTAAGAAGATCATCAGCTGAAAGTGCAGGATGAACTGCTCCAGTTTTATAATCAATAATTGAAGAAATAGTTCCTCCAGTTGAAGCGATTAAAATATCTTTTTTATTTGGATCCTTTTCTACATCTACTTTATTATAATCTAACTTAGGAGCCTGACCTTTTTCAACTAATTTAATTTCATAATCCTCTAATTTAACTCCAATATTATAACCATTATCTAATTTTAGAACTATATGTTCATCATCCCCATCTTCTAAATGTTCTAGCAATATTCCATCATATGAAAGATTTTTTTTAGATACAGCTATTAAATCTCCAACAGAAACATTAGCCCTTTTTAAAGAATCAGCTATTTTTTCACTATAAACCATGATATCACTAAGCTATTGAAATATTTCTTAAGTTCATTTACTAAATAAAACATTATATGAATAAAAATTTTATAATTTATAGTACTTTATCCACTTTATTAACATATTATTTTTTTTAATAAAAAATGTTATAAAAAGTTTGGTGGATACTATGTGGAAATTATATTTTAATAGAGGTTGTAAATTTTTGTGGAGGTTTTTCAATTTTCATGGTTTTCTTTATATATAAAACATGGATTTTCATGAAAACCTCCACACTTTTTTACAGTCTCTTTTAATATTCAATCTTATATTTTAATATCTAATTTTAATAATTATAATATTTTATCTAAATTTTTTAACATAATATCCTTTTATTAAGTTTTAAAAAATTTTATTAAATTTTAAAGAATTAAACTAATTTTAAAGAGTTGAATTTTTAAAAATATTATAATATACTTTAAAATGGAAATTTAAATATTTTTAAGATAACCAATTTTAAAAAATAATTCAAAATGATTTTTAAAATGATCATTTTTATAAAGTTGTGGATAGTGTTTGGGCGAAATATTTCCCAATCTACTATTTGGCCAATATTTATTTAATTTATAACCATGTTTTTTAACATAGCCTACATTTGTCGCTGGATAAGATTATTTTGTATTGTTCATGATTATTATTTACACTGCATATTAATGGAAAGTTCTTAATACTTAAAATTAAAGCCAATGGGATGGTATTGAATAATCGATATCTTTATATGCTACTATAAATAAGGTTAATAAATATGAGAGTTTTTCATTAAATAATCTTTATATCAATATATATGATAGTTGTTTTTTGATGAGGTTGATATGAAACTCTCTCTGTTATATTAGTATAATAAGAATGTTTTATGTGTGTGTTTTTTATGTTGAGAATTGGTAAATTAAGTTGGAAGTTTATAGGATGTTTTGTTATTTTTTTGATTTTATCTGTGAATCTTGTCTCATCAGCTAATAATCAAACTAATAACAATGACCTTAATGATAATAGAACCAATAGTATGGTTTCTGATAGTAGTAGAATTAATAATAATGTTACTGATAATAATTGTAGTGATGATTTAACTACTTATAATTATTCTGGAGTGTATATTGATCTGCCTAATGTTCCCACTCCTCTTAAGATTGATGATAATTGGGCTGGAGAGTATATTTTAATTGATGCATTTTTATCTGATCTTGGTATTCATTGGAATCCTCCAAGTGTTCGAACAAAAAAATGGTATAATTTCTTCGCTTGGTTAGGTGATGTTATTGTCTATGGATTGTATGTGATCTGGTTCGCTCTTCAAATTGT
>JAISTD010000072.1 GCA_031272765.1 Candidatus Methanovirga australis
ATCCTTTCTCCTATTTAAATATTATGTTCATACAACTTTTTTTGTATTTATTTCTCAGTCGGCATTAACATGCCACCCACTGAATTTTTTACAGTGTCAAAATTATTAAGTAATGCCGTTAAAAGAAAAAGATTTAGAAAGAAATTTTTTGAAATAAGAGTATTTTAAACAGTTTATCCACTAATTTCAGTTACAAACTTGGTGAAATAATTGCTTGTTATAGAATGAGATATTTTATAAGTTTTTACATGATACTTGTCAAGAAACTTATATTCATGATTCTTAATCCAATATAAAGAAAAGAGCTGATCCTGACTCATTATCCAAACTTTATGTCCAGATTTAAGAACATTACCAATTTTTTTAAAAGTAGATATATTAAAACTATTTAGTGTGTGTATGTGTGAATATAGATTAATAAAAATAGGTTCACTAAATTTGTCTAAATTAGCCACATAAGAATTTTCATCGCTGTAATGAGTAATTAACTCTCTTTCACCAGTAAGATATAATGCATCGTCAATAATTAGATCATCTGGTCCAATCATACTTAATACATTTTGTAGGTCTTGAGAATGATAATGATTTCCATAAGTTATGTTTAATCCATAATAACCAGAAATTCCACCACCTATCAGAAATAAGGCTAAACAAGCCCAAAATATTATATTATTCTTGATTCTGCTAATAATAATACAAATACTTAACCAAAATAAAGCTAATGAGATGAATAAATATCTAACATGAAGGACAGGCTTACCAATGGCAATACCAATCATAACACCAAGTATAGTTTCACATACTATAATCAATGCTCCAAAAACCAAAAAATTCAGTTTGAATAAATTCATTATTCTATTATTAATATAATATTCATATACTTCAAAAATTACGACTTCTATAACAATCAACATTAGAATAGCTAAAAATATAATATCCCAACCAACAATGTGGTTATCAAATAGATCCCAAGATGATTCACCAAATTTAAGACTACTGAGGAAGTACCATATATATTCTATTAATGTGTCACTATCAAAGGATCCGATCCAAAATTGATTAACAACAGTAGAGGTCTGATTTAAAACAAAGTGCATCCAAGGAAGGAATGATATAACTGAGATAGTAGCAGTTATGAACACTTTTTTAATTTTATTCAGGTCATTATTAAAACTTAAATAAGCTAATAACACTAAATAAACGGCGATTAAAGCAACAGCACAAAAATACTGAGTATATAATCCACAGATTGTTAAAAGTGCTAACAAAATATAATTAGATTTAGAATCATTTATAGTGATTCTATAAGCCATATAAAATGCTAATGTTACAAATAACATTCCCCAACTATACATACGGACATCACCGAGATAGTAGATAAATGGGGGCATAATAACTAAACTTAAAGAAAACAAACCAGCTCCTAACTCACCAATATCTTGTCTAAGATATTTATAAGAAAATACCATTAAAATCAGCATTGGAGTCGATGATGAGACTTTGCCAATGAAAATGTCATTAAATGGTAAGTGGAATAAGTGTCCAAACTCAACAAAACATTTAACAATAAAATAATGCAGTGGTGGATGGACATCGATAGATGTGAAGTAAACAATGTTACTAAGATTATTTTTAATAAGAGTAAGAGTGAAAATCTCATCGTAACGTAAGGTATTATCAAAGTAATTCGTTAATAATGCTAATATGAAAGTAATGAAACTAATAATAAACAAGAATTTACTAAAAATGTTTATATTAAATTTAAAATCATTCAGATAATCAAACACTTTAATTAAATCAAACATATTATAATCTACTCCTCCATTAGATTTAAACTGGTCTTATAGATGTAAGTTTTATTATCATCAGGTTTATCTGTGAAAAATATCTCGACACGAGCTGGTAAAGCACCTTTAGCACCAGCATTGTATCCTATCATTTCATAGGCATCGATATCACCATTGGCTATGATTTTATTGCTTTCACTCCAAGAGTTATTATTGGAAGATAAAGTATTACCATACTTGTCGTAGTATATTGTTCTCATTTTTAAATAGTTAAGATCAACATATGGTCTAACCTTACATTTAACACTGTAAGAATTTAATAAACCCAGATTATTATTCACAACTAATAAGTCGTTAACTTGAATCATTCCTTTTTTTTCTTCAATACCTCCTTTTAAAGCCCCAACAACGAGAGTTATAAGAAAAATAGTAGTTACAAAACACCAAAAAATCTTTAATTTCTTATCCATAAAGTTTACTCCAATAGATATATTACTGACAAATTTCATATCAACAGAATTTAATATTTGGTGGCAATGATATTATATTAAAAGTTTCATTGACATATATTATACATTAGAGAGTTTCTATTAACCTACCAAAAACGAAGACTTTGTCTTCTAATTTTCTTTCAGAAAAAATAGCATATTTTGATAAGATTTATAAAATTATGAAACTCCCATGTTAACCTAATGTACTGATAGTATATAAATGTGCAGATTATTCACACCTTCCCTTGTGGTTTTAATTTGAGTATTAGAAATGTTTTAATGTTATATTATATAAATGATAGTTATGAATAATGTAATTAATCTTATCAGCAAGAAATGTAGGCTATGTTAAAAAACACTGCATATAAATTAAATAAATATTAATCAATATAATAGAATAATAAAACATCATATCAATATATGTTTAAATTAAGTTTATAGAAACTCTCTTAACCAATGAAAATCCTTTTCAAACCCAGATAAACAGCTGAAATCGCAATCGTCGCTGTATCGTGTCCATTCGACTTCATGAGTGCCTTTGGGATTCAAATCACAAATATCTAAAATAGACTTTTTCCAAACAGTTTTATACAGTCTATAAGGATAAGAACTATCTTTAAAAGAAGAAGGATAACAATAAACTATAATAATATCATTATTATTATCATTATATTGATTAAAATCATCATTATTATTAGAAATATTATCGTTCCTATATACATCAGACTATTATTTTCTAATATACATGTGTTATTAGAATACGTTTGCTCTCCATTTTCCCACATTTGATTTACACCATTCCCGAAAACTTTACAATCATCTAAGAGAACTGCAGCATAAACATTTGTGGTTATGAGGAGAGATATAGCTACAAAAATAGCTATATTCTTTAACTTCATAAAACCAACATGTTTATTTTATTATTTGACCATTAGGGAAATTAACAGTCCAAGTTTGCCCTTCATGGTATTTTCCACCCGGACAATTAAAGATTTCATAATTATCTATATAACAATGAATAGTATCCATTATTGCTTCTTTAATACCAGGATAGTGGTCATCAGCTGAGAACCTCATTCCAATACCACCTTCAGTATTGCTAACACCAAAAATCCAATTATTCTTAGCGACAGGCAATGTAATATTGAAACGTAAATCCCGTTTGTAATTACCTCCTAAAGTGTTAGTGTGTCGATGCACAAGGAATTCGAACCGAACTTGTCTGAGGTCAATCTTATCCTCATTATATTTCATGTAGAAGCCACGGCAAGCATGACCCAAGTCGTATAGATCTCCTCCAGCTAATTTAAAAGGATTGTACATTCCTATTTGATTACCACCGATGCTAATTCCAGTTACACTTTCAATGTATATTTGATTTTCAGAACCATGCACTCCAATACTGTTGGTTTTACTAAACCACAATCCAACTTCTCTTTGAGCTGATACATTACCTAAACAGCTAAAAACCATTATAGCCAATATTCCTATACTAAATAGTCTTTTCAACATTCTTGTCACTTCCATATTTCTTATGCAATTCCTTATAGTTATGAGGAGAGATATAGCTAAAACAATAGCTATACTCTTTAACTTCATAAAACCAACATATTTATTTCATTATTTGACCATTAGGGAACTCAACAGTCCGAGTTTGAGGTTCATTAAAGTTACCACCTGGAGCTTTCCAAGCTTCTTTATTTCCTATCCAACAATTTACAGTATCCATTTTGGTTTCACCAGATCCAAGATGATAGTTATCAGCTAAAAACTTCATACCACTACGAGTTTCGCTGTTAATACCATAAACCCAACCATCCACATGAACAGGCATTGTGATATTGAAGCTGATATTTCTACGAAAGTTGCCAGTCCAAGTTTCATTATATCTACATAGATTAAAGTAAAAAGTTATTTGGTCAAAGAAATAGCTATCTTTTTCAAAGTAAAAATAGTAGTCATGCTTTAATTTGCCCACATTCTCTAAACGGCCTCTGCGATCCACAAAAGGGTTTGCTAATGGTACTACTTCCCCCTGAGTTGTAGTTCCTTCGACTCTTTCTATGTAAACAATATTAGTTGAACCACGATCACGAATACAATTATCTGTACTCATCCATAATCCTAGTTCTCCAGCAGAAACATTACCTAAACAGCTTAAAACCATTATAGCCAATATTCCTATGCTAAATATCTTTTTCAACATTCTTATCACTTCCATATTTATTATGCAATTCTTCATATGTCTCCTTTAACTTATCATCAATACTCTGACTTTGTTCTGCAACATCATCTTGCATTGATTTTTCCATTAAAGAATCAAAGGATTTCGAAGTCTGTAAGGAACCCATCATATTAACGGACACATTTAAAAGGTCAACATCCACCTTACTCAAATGTTGAATCTCGCCAAAATCATCGGGGCGTAATTTCGAATTCAATCTATTCATAATTAAATCAGATAACATAAGTTGCTTCATTTGTAACAAGGGAATAACATCACCTAACCAAGCGAAGAAATTATACCATTTTTTTTGTTCGAACACTGGGAAATAACAATAAGTGAGTTTATCATATATTTTATTAATACAATCCCAATATATAATTATATTATAATATATCTGATAAGTGCATATAGAAATATATGAAACTCACTTATTAAATCTAATGTGGCCATATTAGTATATAAATATATCGATTATATTCACACTCCTAATATGGTTTAATTTGAACATTAAAGACTTTTCACAGACCCATACAACAAAATGACAATTATTATAAATCCTCAAATGAAATATTTTAAATGACCAACTGTACACAAATAAAGCTTTTTACAATATAATCAACTACTTTTAGAGAAAAAAATACTGATCATGAGGAT
>JAISTD010000212.1 GCA_031272765.1 Candidatus Methanovirga australis
ATCTGTAAATTTAGGTTTAGGACCTCTTTTTCCCATAAATAATCACCAAAAACGAAATTAATTATATTTATGTAATTATTTATGCATAAACTCCTATATAAATATATCAGTAAATTAAAGGATCACCATCCAAAATTTACAATCTCAGTTATACAAAGCTTTAAATACTTTAAATTTAATATATTAATATTCTGTGATTTAATAAACATAATGTTTATATAGAAAAGATTTTATATTAATAATATACTAATTATTTAGTTCGTTAATGTAATAATTATCATTGTATTTTTATTATTTATAAAATATTTGATTTTATAAGTTTAAAAATCTTTGATTTTTTATTATTTAGATAAATCTTGTATTTTTTTATGTCCTTTATTATCATGATCTTAGCTCTATTAGAATAAATTTTATTTAATATTTATCTATTATTATGAGAGTATAGTCATTATTAGGAGTTATTTTAATTATATAAAAATAATTCATTGAATAGTATTTTATTAAAAAATATCTAATTAAAAATATCTAATTAAAAACTTTTTAATTAAAATTTAAAAAATATTTTATTGTTTAAGTAATGTTTTATAAAATTTTAATAAGGTTTTATAAATATTATTATCAATGAGAAAATACATTAATGAATAAGAATTATTTGAGTTATTTGTTTGTAATTGTTGCCGGGATAGTCTAGCCTGGTAAGGCGCAAGACTGGAAATCTTGTGAGGGTTTTCCTCGCCTGGGTTCAAATCCCAGTCCCGGCGTGTTAATTTAATCGTATGAAATCACATAGTATTAAGTATCACATAGGGCTTAATAAGTATCACTATAATATAAGTACACATATAACATGATTTATATTATAGTTTATTAGCTGATTATATAATAGTTTATGTGTTGTGTGTTTATATGATTAATTAATTGTATGATTATTACATTAGCTTAATTTGTATGGTGTTTAATTGTATTTATGATAATAAATCAGTATAATTAAATGAACTATCATTGATTAAGCGATTATTTTATTAATTAATTATTATAAGATATTTATTTTTTAAATATCTGGTTTTTATAAATAAAATTTATAATTAAGTTTTAAATTTAAATCATGTTTTAAGTTTATAGTCATTGTGTTAATGTTTATCAATTATTAAATTTAATTACATCTTATAAAATACCTTTAAATTAGATTTAAATAATTATATCAAATATTAAAATTTTACAAGATTTTCAGAAATGACTATATAATAGTTAACTATTATAATATAACTATAATATAAAACTAAGCTTTAATATATAAAGTTTATTATATGAATTGAGTAATTTATATCTTAAAAAATAATTAATTGTAAAAACTGTGTTTTTTAGACATTGTCTACTGAACATTCGAATCTACTTGTCTTTGTAGATTTGCTCTAAAATGGAGGTTATTTAATGGAAGACGAATTTAAGCATTTAGTACGTATTTCAAGAAAAGATGTCGGTGGAAATAAAACCATTAAACATGGTTTAACAGACATTAAAGGTGTTGGATTGTCTTTATCAAGAACTATCGGGATTGTTTTGGGTTTTGATTTAGATTCCAAAATTGGTTACATATCTGATGAGGATATTTTAAAAATTGAAGATATATTAAAAGATCCTAAAAAGTTTAATATTCCTGATTGGATGTTAAATCGTCGTGAGGATTACATTACTGGTGAAACTGTTCATTTAATAGAATCTGATCTTGATATGAGTTTAAGAGACGATTTAAATAGAATGAAAAAGACTCGAAGTTATAAAGGGAGAAGGCACGAAGTTGGGTTGCCTGTTAGGGGTCAAAGAACTAAATCTACTTTTAGAAAGGGTTCATCAGTCGGTGTAAGGCGTAGAAGAGGATAATCACTTCTTATTTTGGTTAATTTACTTTTAGCTATATGGGTTATTAAGACTTGAATTTTTAATCTGCTGGTTTTATTAATCTTTTTGGAACTTATTAATTTTAAAAGCACTTATTAATTTTTAATTACTAACTTTAATAGCTATTATGATTATTCTTACTAAAAATTATTGTTCAATTAAAGAAATATTTTTATCTATTTTATGAAATTTGTTAAGGAGAGTTATTTATGGGACATCCAAGAAAATCAAGAAAAAAGTATGATACTCCACCTCATCCTTGGAATGCTGAAAGAATTAAAGACGAAAACAAATTGATGTTTAAGTATGGGTTAAAAAATAAAAAAGAAATTTGGAAAGCCGATACTACTGTTAGAAAGTTTGGTAGAGATGCAAGATATCTTCTCGGTTTTTCTGCTGATCAGGATGATGAGAAAAATAAATTATTGGGACATTTAAACCGTATTGGTGTTCTTGAAGAAAGTGCTAAGTTGGAAGATATTCTTAATCTAACAGTTGAAGATATTTTAAGAAGAAGATTACAAACTATTGTTCATAATAAAGGTTTAGCAAGAACGGCTAAAGAAGCAAGAATGTTTGTTGTTCATGGACATATAGCTATGAATGGGAGAAAAATAGATTCTCCAAGTTATATAGTTAAGAGAGGGGAGGAAGACTTCATTAATTTTTATCCTTCTTCTCCAGTAGCCAAACAAATTAGAGAAAACAGTACAACTAATAATGTTAATGAGGAATCTAACTAAAAGGTGTTTTAATGGCAAAAAACGAGAAATGGGGAATAGCTAATATTTATTCATCCTTCAATAATACTATTATAACTGTTACTGACATCACTGGTGCGGAAACAGTTTGCCAATGGTCTGGTGGGAGAGTTGTTCGTGCTGATAGGCAAGAATCATCTCCTTTCGCAGCTATGGAGGCAGCTACTCGAGCAGCTGATGATGCTAAAGAGAAAGGGTTTGTTGGTTTACATATAAAAGTAAGGGCACCTGGAGGAAATGGTCCAAGAAGTCCAGGTCCTGGAGCACAGGCTACTATTCGTGCTTTAGCTCGTGCTGGAATTAGAATTGGGAAAATTGAAGATATAACTCCTATTCCTCACGATGGCACTGGAAGACCTGGTGGTAAAAGAGGAAGAAGGTTATAATACAAACATTTAAGTGAGTGAAATCTGTATTTTATTAAATTTCTTTTTAAATAAATTATCTTTTTAAAGATATTTAAATTAATTTTTGTTTAAAGAACTCTAAGTAAGAAAGTTTTGTAAATAGAATTAAAATAGTCTTTAAAATTAACTGGAAATTAGAATTAAAGGGAATTAATAGATTTATCTTAATTTTCTTAAAAATAAAGGTTTTACACACATTATATCTGTATATTAACACAAGTTTATGGAATGATAAATAATGGAAATTGAAGTCAAAGAGAAAAATGAAAATGAAATGATTTTTATTCTTAGCGATGTAGATGTGGCATTTGCCAATGCTATACGTAGAATTGGAATGATGGAAGTTCCTAAAATAGCTATTGAACATGTCAACATTATTAAAAACGATTCAGTTATGTTTGATGAGGTTTTAGCTCATCGTTTAGGATTGGTTCCTATAGTCTCTGGTAGTGAAGCTATTGAAGCATTAATCCCTAATGAAGATTGTGATTGTAAAAATGATGTGAATAATACTAATGGTTATTGTTCTAAATGCAGTGTCTCTTTTACTTTGATTGAAAATACTCCTGGAGTTGTTTATTCTAAAGATTTACATTCTAATGACCCTAAAATAAAACCTGTCTATGATACAATACCTATTCTTAAACTTAAAGATGATCAGGAAGTTGAGCTTGAAGCAGTAGCTATTATGGGTAAAGGTAAAGATCATGCTAAATGGATGCCTACTACTGTTTGTACATATAAACAATATCCTATCATAACTTTCAATGATGAGAAAGAATTATCTAATGATGTTGTTGAAGCATGTCCTAACAATATTTTAAAATTAAATGATAAAACTAAAGAACCTACAGTTCAAAATATTGAAAGTTGTACATTATGTAAAGCTTGTGTAAGAGCAAGTGAAAATAAAGCTATTGATGTAGGTTATGAAGAGAATAAGATCATATTTAAAATAGAGACTGATGGGGCAATGACTCCAAAAGAGGTTTTATTAAAGGCTTGTGATGTTTTAAATAGTAAAGCTGATAGATTTATTGAATTTTTTTAGAGGAGGAATAATTAATGGGAAAACGAATTAATAAAACCAATCCTAATCTTATTGAACTTATAAGGAATCTTAAGGATAAATATGCAATTGAAGGTTCAGCTATTTGGAAAGATGTTGCTAAAAGACTTGAGAAAGCAACTCGTAAAAGAGCAGAAGTTAACTTATCCACAATTAACAGATGTTCCACTGATGATGAAACTGTTCTGATACCAGGTAAAGTGTTATCGAGTGGATCTTTAGATCATAAAGTTAAAGTTGTAGCTTTGAACTTTTCAGAATCTGCTAAAGAGAAAATTGAAAATATTGGTGGAGAATGTATCCACATTAAGGATATAATGGAAATAAATCCTAAAGGCAGCAATATTAGGATATTGGAATAAATGTAGGTGTTATCATGATTATTGATGGAGAAGGTCATGTGTTAGGAAGATTAGCAAGTGTAATCAGTAAAAAACTTCTTGAAGGAGAAGATATAATTGTTTTAAATGCTGAAAAGATTATGATTACAGGATCTAAGGATTGGATTTATGTTAAATATAAACAAAGAGTTGATAGGGCAAGTATTTCCAATCCTCGTGATTTAGGACCTAAATACCCAAGAAGACCTGAAGATATATTTAGAAGAACTGTTAGAGGCATGTTACCATATAGAAAATCTAAGGGGAGAAGTGCTTATAAAGGTTTAAAAGCTTTTGTTGGTGTTCCAAGAGAATTTAAAGAAGTTGAAGTTTCTGATGTACCTCAAGCACAGTATAAACATCTTAAAAAAGGTATTGAATTAGGTGAAGTTTCAAAACTTTTAGGTGCTAAATTTTAATATTGGGAGTGAAAACTATGAAGAAAGTTATTCATACAAGTGGAAAAAGAAAAACAGCTATTGCAAGGGGAACTGTTAAAGAAGGTAAAGGTAGAATTAGAATCAATAAGTCTCCAATTGAACTTTACTCTCCAGAGTTAGCAAGAATGAAGCTACAAGAACCTTTAATATTGGCTGGAGATATAGTAGACAATTTAGATATTAATGTTAAGGTTTTTGGTGGTGGAGTAATGGGGCAAGCTGAAGCTGCTCGTATGGTCATTGCAAAAGGTTTAGTTCAATGGACTAACGATTTAGATCTTAAAGAAAAGTATATACAATATGATAGAACAATGTTAGTGGGAGATCCAAGACGTTCAGAATCTAAAAAATATGGTGGTCCTGGAGCTCGTGCAAGAAAACAGAAAAGTTATAGATAATATTTCAATCTTTAATTATTTTCAAAAAATCTATAATCATTTTCAAAATATTTAAAATCTTTTGTTTTTAAATTATGAAATTGATTTTTTTTTGTTTATCGTGTTTATTATAAGTAACTTTTGTTTTATTGTGATTAAATTAATATATTATAATTATAATAATTATTATTAACAATGTTGTAAATTAAAAAATATTACGATTAACAACAATTAATGAGGATGTAAATGATTCCAATAAGATGTATGAGTTGTGGAAAGCCTATTTCAGCATATTTTGATGAATTTGAGTCAAGAAAAGCTGATGGTGAGGATCCAAAGGATATTTTTGAAGATATGAATATTAAAAGATATTGTTGTAGACGAATGTTTATAACTCATGTTGAAGTTTGGGAATAACTGTCCCATATTCATATAAATGCCAATGATTATAAAATTCATATTTAAAGGTTTAAATATAAATTTATTTAATATAAATTATCCTAAATATAATTACAAATATTTTAATATCTATTTCATTATATCTAAAGGAGAGATAAAATGAGTGTTAAATTGACAAGGTTTGAGAAAGCAAGGCTTCTTGGTGCAAGATCTATTCAAATTTCTATGGGTGCCAAACCTAAAGTTAAAATTGGAGACTCAATAGATCCAATAGATATTGCAATGTTAGAACTTAAAGAAGATGTACTTCCTCTTGATATAAGGAGAGACAATAAATCTTCTTGATTAATCTTTCTATTTGATTATATTGAAAGTTTTATTTATTATATTGAAACTTGTTTAAATTTCAAATTATTTTAAATTTTAATTTCAAAAAAAAAAAATTTATTCAAAGTTTAATATTTATTTGATATTATAAAAATTATAATAGAAAGAGATTTAAAAAATTTAAGATTTAAATTTAATGTAAATGTAACAATTTAATATAAATGATAATAAAAATTAATAAATATTAATAAAAATAAATATTATATTTAAAAAAGATTATATTCAAAGAGTTAGGTTTAAATACTTTAAAAGTCATATTTCTGAGTTTTTTAAAATTAAATTTCTTTAAATTAGATTTTAATTGAGATTAAGTTTTTATAAAAAGATTAAGTTTTATAAAAAATTATATAAACTTTTCAGATAAATATATGATTGTTGTTAAATTATTAATGTATATGATCATAATTTACACTATAATCTATAAAATATTCTATTAATCGAACTACTATTTTTAATTTACAAAATAGAAATTTATAGAGTTGTTGTAATTTAATGAAAAATAATATGTCCTTTTATATTGTACTAAATGGGTTACCTACTATTAGATTATTCTACTAATCCTATAATGTGGATTGTTTTATTTAATAAGTTACTCTACGAGTATAAATTATTGATTATATTAATATATTCAAATAATAAATAAATATATTTAGTATAATGGATGAAAGTATTATTAAATTTTGATTTTTATTAATTAATTGAAATATTATTAGAAAAATATAGTTGATAGTCATATTATTGATTAATATTGCGATATTGATAATTATTAGGATTGTTATATAAAATTTGAATATTCTATAAAGGAGGATTTTTTTATGGATAGTGTTATTGAAGATATTCGTCTTAGAAAAATATTGGATAGTAGAGGTAATGCTACTGTGGAAGTAGATGTAGTGACCTGGAACGGATTTGGAAGAGCTGCAGCACCAAGTGGGGCAAGTACAGGTTCTCGTGAAGTTGTTGCATTTCCAGAAGGTGGAGTTGACAAGATAATCGGCGAAATTGAAGATCTAATCTCAACTGAACTTATTGGAATGGATAGTGATAATTTATCTGAAATTGATAATATTTTAAAAGAAATTGATGGTACAGATAACTATGGATTTATTGGAGGAAATACTACCGTTGCAGTATCTATGGCTGTTGCAAAAGCAGCTGCTTCATCATTTAACCTTCCTCTTTACAGCTTCTTAGGAGGAAACTTTAGAAATGAAATTCCTTACCCATTAGGTAATATGATGAATGGTGGAGCTCATGCTGGAATTAATGCTCCAGATATTCAAGAGTTTTTAATAGTTCCTGTTGGTGCTAAAAATATAACTGAAGCTATTTTTGCAAATACAGCTGTTCATAAAAGATTGAAAGAACTTATTCAAGAAAAAGATTCTCTTTTCACTGGTGGTAAGGGTGATGAAGGTGGATGGGTTCCAAATATTTCAAACGATGCTGCTTTAGAAATTCAATCTCAAGCTTGTGAAGAAGTAGGGAATGAACTTGGGATTACCATTAAACCATCATTAGATATGGCTTCCTCTGAATTATGGGATGAAAATCAACAGAAATATGTTTATGCTCAGGATAATATTGCACGAGATACTGGTGAACAAATTGAGTATGTGAAAAATATTATTGAAACTTATGGCATGTTTTATGTTGAAGACCCATTTGATGAGTCTGATTTTGGAGGTTTTGCTGAGTTAACTAAATTAGTTGGAGACAAATGTTTAATTTGTGGTGATGATCTTTTTGTTACTAATAAAGAGATTTTAGCTGAAGGTATTGAGAAGAAAGCAGCAAATGCAATTATAATTAAACCTAATCAAATTGGTTCATTAACTGCAACTTATGAAACTGTTAAATTGGCTAAAGAAAATAATGTTGTTCCTGTTGTTTCCCATCGATCTGGTGAGACGACTGATGAAACTATTGCTCACTTAGCTGTTGCATTTGCGGCTCCGATTATTAAAACTGGTGCTGTTGGTGGGGAAAGAATAGCTAAATTAAATGAGTTAATTCATATTGAAGAAGAATTATCCACTCAGTCTATGGCAGATTTAAACTTCAAACTTTAAAAGCGAAAATTTTGTTTCCCAAATTTCTCGTTCTGCTCGAGGCAACGGAAACTTTTCAATTTTCGTAAGTTGTCTTCGACCACAACAGGAACTTTGTTCCATAAATTAAAAATTAGAAAAGTTTGATCAAAACTTTTCATCAACATAAAATGAATAAAACTTTTTATAATATGAATTAATTAAAACTTTTTATTAATGGAGTTAATATTTTAATAAATTATAGCTTTTTATTTTTTAAAATATTGTTTTAAGTGTTTAAGATTATTGGATATAATTAAATGTTATTAAATAATTGATTATTAAGTAATAAATAAATTAGATGAAATATATTTTTTGGAGAGAAGATTATGGTAAATATAATTTAGATCAAGATAAATGTAAAGGTTTAGAGTGTGGAGAATGTGTTGATGTGTGTCCTATGGAAATTTTCCAATTTGAAGGAGATAAAGTGACTATTAACCATCCTGAAGACTGTATTATTTGTGAAGTATGTGAAGATGTTTGCCCTAATCAATGCATCTCTGTTAAAGGTTAATTAATATTATTATTTATAAAGGTGATAAATTGTCAGAATTATTAATACCATTAGATAAGTACTTGGCTTCTGGTTTACATATTGGAACCCAACAAAAAACTAAGGATATGGAAAAATATATTTTTAGAGTTAGAGCTGATGGTTTGTATGTTTTAGATATTAGAAAAACTAATGATAAAATTATTTCTTTAGCTAAGTTTTTAGCTAAATATGATCCAGAGGATATTTTAGTTGTAGCTACAAGACAATATGGTCAAGCACCAGTTAAAAAATTTGGTGAAGTTGTTGGTTGCAAAACTATTCCTGGAAGATTTATTCCTGGAACTTTAACTAATCCTAACTATGCTAAGTTCATTGAACCAAAAGTTATAATGGTCACTGACCCAAGATCAGATTCACAAGCTATTATTGAATCTAAACAAAATGGTATTCCAGTTTTAGCATTGTGTGATAGTGAAAACTTGCTTAGCTCTGTTGACTTATTAGTTCCAGTTAATAATAAAGGAAGAAAATCTATTGCTTTAGTTTACTGGTTATTAGCAAGAGAAATTTTAAGAATTAAAGGAATCATAGGTGAAGATGAGGATTTAGATGTTGACCCATCTGAGTTCACTCTCAAATTTTAGATTAAAGATTAAATCAGCTATTATTTTCGTATAAACTCTTAAATCTATTGGTTTTAATACTTTCATAATTGATGTTAACAAAAGTAGGATAAGATAAAATGGAATCTATAGCTTCAGCTCCTGGAAAAATTATCTTGTTTGGAGAACATGCAGTTGTTTATAACCAACCAGCTATTGCTGCAGCTGTAGATAAGAGAGCCACTATTTCTATTAAAGAAAGTCAAAATAGATTTACCACTTTAAAATCATACGATCTGGATTTTGAAGCAAGATTAAATACTGAGGATAAAACATATGAACTTGTAACTGGAAAACCTGGAATAATTAGATATATTTTAGAAGTATTGTATCAAGTTCATGATCATAGTCCTATTGATATTCTTTTATCAATGGATTTTCCTGTTGGCTCAGGTTTAGGTTCATCTGCGGCAGTCACAGTAGCAACATTAGCTGCTTTATATGGATTTAGTAGTAAAAAATTCTCTAAAAAGACATTAGCCCATAATGCACATTTCATTGAAAAAAAAGTTCAGGGAGTGGCAAGTCCATTAGATACATCAATTTCTACCTACGCAGGTTTAATATATTTGGGAAGAGATAAAAAGATTTCAAGGTTTAATATAGATTTTAAATCGACTTTTATTATTGGATACACCTCAAGAAAAAGAAGTACTTCAAAAGTTGTTAATCAAGTTTCTCGGTTAAAAGATAGAAATCCTGATATTGTAGACTTGATCATGAGAACAATAGGTTCACTTACTGAAGAAGCTAAATTAGCTATTTTAAGAAATGATAAAACTAAAATTGGAGAATTAATGAATATTAATCAAGGATTGTTAGATTCTATTGGAGTTAATAATGTTGAACTTTCAAGAATGATTTACCGTGCAAGAAAATACGGTGCTTTAGGGTCAAAAATCACTGGTGCTGGAGGTGGAGGTAGTATGATATCTTACTGCCCAAATCGCTCTGGTGAAGTTTATCATTCATTAAAAAAATATGATAATGCAATTAAAGCTAATATCTCTTATGAAGGAGTTGCTTTAAAAATAAGAGGGTAATTTTCTATTTTTAGGAATTCGAGTGGATTTAATGATTATTTTAAAGTTAGGGGGAAGTATACTAACAAAAAAGGACTCTTTAAAACCAGAGGTTGATTTTAAGAATTTAAATAGAATAGCTATTGAAATATCTGATTTCTTGAAAAATTATGATCTGAAAAATGATGGTTTAATTGTTGTTCATGGTGCTGGTTCATTTGGACATCCTTATGCTAAAAAATATGAAATTGGAAAACTTTTCGATGATAATGAGTATTTTAACAAAAGAATTGGATTTTCTATAACACATAATTCTGTTAATGAGTTTAGTAGTATAATATCTAAATCTTTCATTGAAAATAATATTCCAGTTATCTCCATTCCCCCATCATCACTAATAAAAACATCTAATAAACGAATCAGTTACTTTAACTTAGATTTAATAAAAGAATATCTCTCTCAAGGATTCTTACCTATGCTTTATGGAGATGTTGTTTTAGATGATAAGCTTAAAATGGCTGTTATATCTGGAGATCAGATATTAAGCTATTTAGCTAAAAACTTAAAATTTGAAAAAATAATCTTAGCAACAGATGTTGATGGAGTATTTAATAAGAATCCAAAGTTGTATGATGATGCAAAGCTGATTGAAGTTTTAAATTCTCTTGAAGAATTAGATAGTTTTGATTCAGTGAATGTTGATGTTACTGGTGGAATGTTTGGTAAAATTCAGGAATTATTTGATCTCGCTGATTTAGGAATTGAATCAAGGATTATAAATGCTAAAACTTCAAATTTGGTTAAAGATGCTCTAAAAGGCATTGAAGTTAAGGGTACTTTAATAAAAGCAAAATCTCAGGAAATTGATAATTGAAATTTTGAATTTAATAAAACTTAATAATATTATGTTAATATATTCTCAATTAATTTAATTATACTTTATATGATTCTTTAATAATTTAAAATGAATTATGTTGGAATTATTAGGTATTAATATTCTATAATAAATTTTCAAAAGAGTTATAAACAAATATTTTTCATAAAGTTAAGAAAATTTTATTAATATTTTAAAAAAGGATAAAATATGATTTCAGATAGAAAATTAGAACACTTATTAATTTGTGAACATTTTGATGTTCAGTACAAGAATAAGAAAACTGGCTTTGATGATGTTGATTTTATACATAATAGCTTACCTGAAATTGATATGGGTAAGATAGATCTTTCCACTAAAAAATTTGGAAAGAAGTTGAATATTCCATTATTTATAACAGCCATCACTGGAGGCCATCCAAAATCAACTTATATAAATCAACAGTTAGCTATTGCTGCAGAAAGTGAAAAAATAGGATTTGGACTTGGAAGCCAAAGAGCAGCTATTGAAAATCCAGAATTAGAATATACATATAATGTTGCTCGTGAAAATGCACCATCAACAATTTTAGTTGGAAATATTGGAGCTTCTCAAGTTAACTATAGTATGAAAGCTATTGAAATTCTTGATGCAGATATTTTAGCTATTCACTTAAATCCTCTCCAAGAAGCAATTCAAATTGAAGGAGATGTTGATGCCACTGGAATCATAGATTCAATTGGAGAAATAGTTGATAATGTAAATGTTCCTGTAATGGTTAAGGAAACAGGAGCTGGAATTTCAGCTGAAAATGCTAAAATACTTGAAAATAAAAATATAAGCTTTATAGATATTGCTGGTGCTGGTGGTACAAGTTGGGCTGGAGTTGAAACTTACAGACTTAAAGAAAAGTATCTTGGTGAAGTATTTTGGGATTGGGGAATTCCAACAGCTGTTAGCACAGTTGAGGTGTCTAATTCAGTTAATATACCAGTTATTTCGTCTGGAGGCATTAAATCTGGTCTTGATGCTGCTAAAGCAATAGCTTTGGGGGCTGATGCTGTGGGAATGGCATTACCGTTTCTTAAAAAAGCATACTTGGGTTCTAATGCTATTATTGAATTTATTCAAAACTTTAAAAAATCTTTGAAACTTGCCATGTTTTTAGTTGGAGCAACAAATATTGAAGAGCTAAAAAAATCTGATCTGATAATTAAAGGAGAAACTCGTTCATGGTTAAATGAAAGAGGATTTAACACAAAAAAATACACAAGGAGGACATAATTTGACTGTAGAAGTAATTGCAATTGGTGGTTATGAAGAAGTTGGAAAAAATATGACTGCTGTAAAAGTGGGAGATGAAGTAGTAATATTTGATATGGGTATTCACTTAGATAGGATTAATATTCATGAAGATACTGATATAGATAGGATGCATAGTTTAGATTTAATTGAAAGAGGGGTAATTCCCGATGATACATTAATGAGAGAAGTTGATGGTAAAGTAATAGGGATTGTTTTCACTCATGGGCACCTTGACCATATTGGGGCTGTTGCTAAGCTTGCTCATAGATATAATGCTCCAATAATAGCTACACCATATACGACAGCATTAATAGAGCGAACAATTAAATTTGAACGTAAATTTGAGGTGAAAAATCCTATTCATAGTTTGAACCCTGGAGGCAAGTTTAAGTTATCTTCTAAAATAACTTTAGAATTTGTAAGAGTTACTCACAGTATTCCACAAGCAGCTATTGCAGTTCTCCACACTCCTGAAGGGATTATAGTTTATGCTCTTGATTTTAAATTTGATGATTATCAAAAAATCTCTCCACCACCTGACTATGATAGATTAAAATCATTAGGTAAACAAGGAGTTTTAGCTCTTATCGTGGAATCAACAGATATTAACAGATTTGACCAACCTAAAACTTACTCTGAAAGAGTGGCAAAATTAATGCTTGAAGATTTAATGAAAAAACCACTTGTTGAAAAGAAAGGTATGATAATAACAACATTTTCTTCACATATTGAGAGAATACAAACTATTGCAGATATTGCTAAGAATAGTGATAGGGAAATTTTATTTTTAGGGCGTTCAATGGAGAGGTTTTGTGGTTTAGCAGAATCATTAGGGATTTTAGATCTTCCTTCTAATGCAAAAGTTCTTGGAAAACCAAAAGAAGTTAATGAAGCTCTTAATATGGCAGATGACGAAAGAGAAAAATATCTGCTTGTTGCAACAGGTCATCAAGGAGAACCTGATGCTTTACTTCCAAGAATAGCAAGTGGAAGGACTCCGTTCACTGTAAAGTCAGGAGATTATGTTATCATCTCTGCAGGTATTATACCAAGTCCAGTTAATGAATCAAATAGACATATTATGGAAAAAAAATTAGCTGATAGTGGTGCGAGAATATATCCAAATGCTCATGTTTCAGGGCACGCTGGTCGTGAAGACCATAGAGACTTCTTACGAATGCTTAAACCAGAACATATAATTCCTGCTCACGGTGACTTGTCAATGTTGTCATTATATGGTGAATTAGCAGAAGAAGAAGGATATCGGATAGGTAAAAATGTTCATATTCTAAGAAATGGACAGGCTCAAGTCTTTAATGGTTATTCTTCAAAAAATACTTCTTAAATGTATTATTAGCTATTTCTTAAACATTTTATTTTTATTTTTTTTAAATAAATGATTTTTAAAAACTTTTTTTTTATAATTTATGGTGTTATTTTTTATAAATTAAATTAGTAATACATTTCTTTAAATTAATTTTTATAAAATCATGATGCTTATTTTTCAGAAATAACACTTATAATTATTTGATAATTAAAGAAAATCAAAGATTTTCTAAGTTATAGTTTTTATCATTTTTTGCATGAAAAATGTTTTTAATAAACCAACTTTCTACTCAGATAAGTTTAAGTTATATATTGTGAAATATAATAATAACTATATATAATATTTAGGTAATGTTCAATAATATTTACTATCACTTAAAGGTGTTTTTTTGAATTCTGAAGAGTTATTTAATGAATCTAAAAAGTATTTGCCTGGAGGAGTTGATTCTCCAATTAGAGCATATTATCCTTACCCATTCTTCACATCAAAAGGAGAAGGGTCAAAAATATTTGACGAAGATGGTAATGTCTACACTGATTACTGTTTAGGTTATGGACCAGCAATATTAGGTCATGGGCATGAAACCATTATTAAATCTATTGGTGAGCAAATAGCTATTGGAACTACCTATGGAACTCCAACTGAAAAAGAAATTGAGTTAGCTAAAATGGTCATTGAAAGAACGCCTTGTGTTGAAATGATTAGGTTCGTTAACTCTGGAACAGAAGCTACTATGAGTGCTATTAGATTGGCAAGAGGTTTTACAGGAAAAAATAAAATCGTTAAATTTGAAGGTGCTTACCACGGATGTCATGATTATGTTCTTATTAAGTCTGGCTCTGGTGGGGCTGGTAGACCAGATTCTTTAGGTATTCCAGAAGATACAAGTAAAAATACTCTTTCAATCCCATTTAATAATGAAGAAGCACTTAACATCCTGATTGATAAACACAAAGATGAAATAGCTACCATTATTGTTGAGCCTGTAATGGGAAACATTGGTTGTCTTGAGCCAAAAAATGGTTTTTTAAAACTTTTAAGAAATATTACTAAAGAAAATGATATTTTATTAATTTTTGATGAAGTTATAACAGGTTTCAGATTATCTTATGGTTCTGCTCAAGAATATTTTAATGTTGTACCTGACTTAGTAACTTTTGGAAAAATTCTTGGAGGTGGTTTTCCAATCGGTGCTTTTGGAGGTAGAAAAGATATTATGGATTTAATAGCTCCATCTGGTGGTGTTTATCAAGCAGGAACTTTCAATGGTAATCCAATATCTATCACTGGAGGGATCACCACATTAAATGAATTAAATAAATCTTTTTACACGACTTTAAACGGAAAAGGAGACTTTTTAAGAGGTCAAATAGCTAATTCAATTGAAGATTTATCTTTGGATTTAAATCTCGTTGGCCTTACATCTATGTTCCAAATCTATTTTAGAGGTGGAGAAATATTGGACTATGAGGGGGTTAAAAAATCAGATATTGAAAAATTTTACTTATACTTTAAAACCTTGCTAAAAAAAGGTGTTTTTATTCCTCCAAGTCAATTTGAATGTTGTTTCATTTCTAATGCTCATACTAATGAAGATTTAGAAAAAACAGGAAATATTATTCATAATGCTTTTAAAGAAATTTTTAAATAGGAATCATTAAAGAGTGTTAATCATGACTAAATTAAAAATAGCTATGTGTCAAATGGAAGTTATTGATAATAAGGAAGAAAATCTTAAAAAAGCAGAAAAAATGATAGTTGAGTCTAAAAGTGAAGGGGCTGACATTGCTATTTTACCAGAAATGTTTACTTGTCCTTATGAAAATGATAAGTTCATTAAATATTATGAAAGTCAAGATAACAGTCCAACATTAAAATTTATTTCAAAAATAGCTAAAAATTTGAATATTCATATTCTTGCAGGCTCAATACCTGAAATAGTCATTGATAAAAAAGGAGATAAGAAAATTTACAATACCAGTTTCTTTTTTGATGATGAAGGTGAGTTATTAGGATTTCACAGAAAACTACATTTATTTGATGTAGATATTAAAGATAAAGTGTGCTTTAAAGAATCTGATACCCTAAGTCCAGGAGACAAAATAACTGTTATAGATAGTAAACTCGGAAAAATTGGAATGGCTATTTGCTTTGACATAAGATTTCCAGAACTATCAGCTATTATGGCTTTAAAAGGAGCCAAAATACTAATATTTCCAGGAGTATTTAACTTAACAACTGGACCATTACATTGGAAACTATTATTACAGTCAAGAGCCTTAGATAATCAAGTTTTTACAGTAGGTGTCTCACAGGCATTAAATAAAAATCAAGTTTATCCTGCTTATGGACATTCATTAATATCTAATCCCTTTGGTGAAGTTATAATAGAAGCAAATAGTAAAGAAGAATTATTGGTAACTGAAATTGACTTAGATGAAATAGTTACTATAAGAAAAGAATTACCAGTGAGGAAAAATAAAAGAAATGAGATATATCAACTAAAATTTTAATATGATTCTTATTTTTATTTAACCATCATTTATTAATACAAGAATTATTTACTCTACAAAGATTTTAAATGTTAATTCATCACCATTCTTTAAATCTTCCACTAATTGTCTATTTAAGTCATTTGAAGCCTTGTTTGATTTAATCATCAATGTTCTTGAACAAGTGTAAGAACTTTTTCTGCATACAATATCTGTCTGGTGAGTTAAACTTAATTTATGGTGTCCATATCCGATTATTTCATCATAACCATTTTTTGTGGAGAGTTCAACCTTAATCATAGTATCGTCATCAGCTATTTTCTTTTTAAACTCCTTAGAAAAATCTTCCATAGATTTGTTACTTGAAACCCCAATTATACAATCTCCTTTTAGTGTTAATTGGGAATGTTTTGTTATCTCAAATGTACTTTTATGTTCTGAACTTATATTTTTATGTCCCATTGCTTTAATTTCCATAATCATAATATCATCTTTATTGGTGGTACTCAAGGAATATCTATCTATCATTTATTCCACAACATACAATCACATATATCTTAACTTATTAATATATAGTATTTTTAATATTATATTCATATATTAATGTTTATCAATTATTATAGTCCTGGATATTAATAATTTAATTAATAAATTTTTTATATAATCACTTTATTGTTGAAAATTTATTTTCATAATACAACCTTAAAAGAAAAAATTAGGTCTATGTAAAAATTAGGATGAATCCATCATTTTGTAGAACAAGACATCCTTACCATTATTATATTTATTATTCATACTAATCGCAATTTCTGCTTTTGTGGCTTTACCACCAGCAGCTTCAGACAAATATATTCGATATTTTTGATCTGCTTTTATTTCTGTGTTTGGTTGAGTTACACTACTACTACCAAGACATACATCATCTTTATCAAAAAAGATAACTTTTATATCCAGCTTATCAAAAAGCCAATATAACTTAAATTAGTGGTTGTAACAAGTGGAGCTAAACCAGCGAGAAAATATTCAAAACCAGCTACTTTTTTTTTATTGATATTGGTTAAGTAGATTGCAATTAAACCTAAAATAATTGATAAAATAGTTGTACTAATTGCCATACATGGTATGTTATATGATAAATTACTTAAAAATATGCCAAGATTAGTTGATTCAAAAACAATAGCTATTAAACCAATCATCATACTTAATTTAATTTTAACATTCATTAAATCACAAATACTCATTTAAATCCTTCCTAAGCTTCTTTGATTTGTAATGATTTTAATCCATCCACTAAATCAGTTACCATTTTAGATTTACCCCACTCACACTCTCTACCTATCATATCTCTCATCAGCAACCCTTGATATATGCAATGCGAACACTCTTCAATATACCTACAACCATAACAATACTCTTTTCCTGGCTCATCCACATCCGCTATACTTAACTCATCTAACGCCTTAAAATATTCATCTAAATTCACGTTAAACACATTATTAGCCTTCAAGTAATCTCTTGCAAATGTACACAACCGTATATTCCCATCACAATCAATACCTACAAACTCGCTGAATATTCCACAATTTGTTCTTACGAGACAATCTAAAAATTCTTTTCTTTCAATATTTTTCAAAAATTTCATATCATATTTTTTATTCATCTCCTCATATATATTTTGTATTCTTTCAGAACTAGTATTAACATACAAATCACTATTCGCTCTTCCTGCTATTTCTATCTCACCAATCATGAATTCTTCGCACATTAAATTGTTAGCTAATTTACACATATTCTCAATATCATCTACGTTTTCTGGAACTATATTCATAACTAAAAGAATTTTAAGCCCATGTTTAGTAGCAGCATTTATATTTTTTACAACTGTTTCGTGTAGACCTTCAATATTAGCATTTGATAATTTTTCATGTATTTCGGGTGTTGAACTATTAAGAGTTACTTGAATATCTAAATTACTAAATTCTTTAAATTGATAAATAAAATGAGTTAATAAATACCCATTAGTATTTAATTTCACTGCTACTAAATTATCACAAGCATGTTTAACTGTTTTATATATATCTGGATGTGTTAATGGTTCTCCACCACTAATAACTATTGTTTCTAATCCATTTTTAGCCATTTTGTCAATTAAGCTAATAAATTTATTTACATCCATAAATTTTTTTTTCTCAGGTAAACTTTCATTAAAACAATATAGACATCTATGGTTACAATGATTAGTAATTTCAATATCTAAATGTGATGGATAATCATTTTTATTCTCATAAAGAATTTTAGTTTTATGTTCTGATGGTTCATCTAAAAATTTAATATAAGGAAAATTATCTAATAAATTAAATATTTGCTTTATAACTTCTTTCAGGGGTTCATTAAATTTTTCAGATAATATTTTACAAACATCATTCAAATTTTTGAGCCCATCTAAAGTTTCCAAAACATATAATAGATCATCAGTTATTAGACCTAAATTCCTTGAATTTTTCCTTAAAATCTTTTTTTGCATAGTTTTATTAGCAATTTTAACATAATGATTCTCTTCCAAATAAGGATATTTATTTAATAGGTTTTTCATTTTATACCTCCAAAATTTAAAAAAATAATAAAAAAAATAATAATTAATTATTTATCTTACCAACACCCATTATGACCAGCATGACAGTGCATTGGTGGAATAACTGGAAAAGCTAAAAAATCTAATGCCATAATTTCACCTCCTTTAAAATCGTCGGATAGTTTAGCCTCATATTCAGGAGGAGTATAATTCACAATACATATATAAATTATTAAACTCCCATATTGAGTATTAAACTCCCCTATTGAGGCTGTAATTTTTGTGGAATTTTTTCAATTTTTCATGTTTCTTTAATTCAAAATATTATGAAACTCACATACTAGTGTCAAGACAAAATAATTGTATGACTTTATATGGTATGTAATATAATATATTATAGAGAGTTTCTATTAACCTATCCAAAATCGAATATTTTGATAAGTATTTATAAATTATGAAA
>JAISTD010000014.1 GCA_031272765.1 Candidatus Methanovirga australis
GCAAGATCTATTTTTACTTTTTGGATAGAGAAGAGTTCTTCCTTTGGAGTGTTGCTAAGTCGTTCTATTAATTCTTCATCAGTTTCCATTATGCTTTGATTTTTGATATCTTCATCTATAATCCTGATTCCTTCGCCTGTGGATATTCTACAAAATGTTGCTGCGTGTCTACCATAGTTTGCATAGTGCAGTGTTTTTTTACCAATTCTACATCCAGAAATGGATTGAACTGCATCTGATACACATCGACCTACTTCAACAAAAGTCATCAAATCTTCATTTTCTTCATTAAGATTTAATCCTAAAATTTCAAAGGCATACATTGTCATCTTAGTGCCCATAACTGTACCACCACATATATGACCGTGGAATTTTTTAGCTTTTTGTAGTTGTTCTTCAAATTTTTTATCATTCATACTAAGTTCTCCTTTGATGTTAGTTGTTAATTTTTTATAGTTGCTTTATTTTAATTATTAATTTCTAATTTTGATTTTATTAGAATTATTTTAATTAAATAGTTATTAACCATCATCATGTACTTTATTCCACCAAATTAAAACCCAATCTGGTTTACTGTATTTATTGACTAAATTCCCATCTTCATTTCTAATAATATTTTCTTTTAAGAAATCCATTACAAGTTCTTTTTTTTGATTTTCAATTCCGTGAAGTTTCCAGTCTAATCTACTATATGCATCTTCAAGATCTTCATATTGGTGTCGTGTGTTGCATCCTAAGTTTACAAGGTTTCCATAGATTCCAATTTGATGAAGGAGATTATAAGCATATATTGATGGTGTTACTTGTTTATATTCGCGATTAAGGAGTTCGGATACTTTTTTCAGATGTAAATCTGGTTGTGAACCTATTAAACTAAAATAAACACTTTTTTTAGCTATTTTATTGAATTCAATGAATCTATCTTTAATATCTTTAACTGTGGCTAATGAACGTGAGGCAAGTATAACATCATATTCTCCGATTGTTTTTAGAGAAATATCTTTAATATCTGCTTCCATATATTCAATATTATTTATTCCAGTGGCTTCTGCTTTTTCTTTAAGAAGGTCCAGCATATTTTTATATTTATCAACGGCTGTTACTTTTTTAACCTTTTTAGCTATTTTCAATGTTACGCTTCCGTCACCTGAACCTAAATCTAAGACATTGTCATTTTTGTCTAAATCCATTTTGTTTATTAGTTTTTCAGGGTAATCATCATTTTTTTCCCATAGGTTAAATTTTTTAGCCACATCGTTCCAGGTTTTTTTCTTTTTCCCATATTTTTTACGAGTTTTATTCCAGCATTCATTCCAATCGATTTCTTTTATATTAAAATTTGAAATACTAATCTCCTCCTTTAATTTAGCTTTATTTATGATAATGAATAGGGTATTTTCAATGTTAAAAAAAATAAATTTATACAAATAAATTTATGTATATTATATAGTATAGTCGGATATTATCTTCCGCTCTAACATACATTATTTTTCATTTCATATAATATAAATGTTTTTAGTCATTTTTGAAAATCTTATAGATTTATAAAATTACTGAAAATCATTTGGATTACTGAAAATCGAAGATTTTCATAATTACAAAAATTGCAAAAAGCAATTTTTGGTAATTTTCATATTTATAAAATTTTTAATTTTATAAGTCTAAAAATCTCTGATTTTTAATAATTACAAACATCTTTGATTTTTGGTAAATTACAAAAATCAAAAATTCTTGGTAATTTGCTTTAAATTCTTTTTTTTGAGAAATGATGAGTTTTAATGAAATTATGAACTGTTTTATGTAAATCTAAGTTTGATTGTAAGCCATTTTGTACTTTTTTTGGAGTAAGATATTGTTTTTTCTGGTCAGTCTCTTGTTATCTTGCCTTAGATTTAAATTTAGGTTCAATTAGTGTTGTTGAAATGTCGTGATAGTTTATTTCTTCAGGTTTTCCGTACACGATACTTTTTTTAACGCTTTCTATTTCTGCCTTTTTGCAGTTTTTTATAAACTTGTGCATTATTTCAATTCTTCGAAAGGACTTTATAAATTGGTTTTTGGAGTTCTTCCATTCTTTTATTATTGGGGGTGGTTGTATGGTTTCACTGTATTTGTTTAATAAGGAGTGTTTATAAAAATTCATCTTCCATCTGTGTACAAATAGAGGAGGGGGGGATTGTTTACTATTTTATGACTTCTGATGTTATTGTTTTTACGACTTTCATACTGAGGATTTTTTGGGTCATATTCTCCAAGATGAGCTGCTAAAATATAATCTTATTTTTTTTTGGGATCGAATACTTAAGTAGACCCATGCTTTTCTTCTTCTGGTTTGTAGCCCATTTTTGGAAATGGTTTTTTTTTAACAAAAGTCCATAAATTCATTCAAGTCTCTTGCTTTATCCATATTTAAATACTTTCATCAGCACTTTTATTAACTATTTTCACTATGTATTTGTTGTAATACTTAACCATCTGAGAACAGTGCCTAATTTTTACATCTAAAACCTCAGCTGTATCCTATTATAATTCATTTTCCTTTAAGGAATCATTTTTAAAGCTAAAAACATAGCCCTCCTCATTAGTTCTTAAATCATAGTGAAATGGTGTTTGAATTTGATGTAAAGCTTTTTTCACATGTTTTTGCAGTGAAATTTATGTACTTTACCCATTTTTTTTGTCTTGTATGTACCATATTACTAATAATATTTCCATTATTAATCTTACCATAGTCTTCACAATCTTCATTTTGGACAAGTAACATCTGTAAAAATTTAGGTTTAGGGTCTCTCTTTTTCCCATAAATAATCACCAAAAACGAAATTATATTATTTTATGTAATTAATCTATGGAGGGTGTCAAAAAAGTGTGGAGTTTTTTCAATTTTTTACATTTTCTTTATAAATCCTTTATAATCAAATCAAAAATTTCCTGAAAAACTCCACAAAAGTTTACACCCTCAATCTATGCATAAACTTATAAATAATAGGGTGTTAGATTTTCGCCAAAAAATGAAGAACAAGTAGTACTTGTTTAATATATTTTAGGACTTGGCCATGATATTTTTTTTAAAAGTAGATCTGTAAAAATAACTTAAATTTAATATTCATTGTTTTAAAGTCTTTATTTTCAATTTTTGGTAGTTCTCCAAAAAGTCGATTTTCAGCTATTTTTAGACTGTTTGATTTAGAGTTGAAATTTTAATTAAAGATTTATTAACAAATATTTTAAATTTTGAAAGATATAAAGTTTGTACTTTTAGTATCCCAGCATTTATTGATTTTAAAATAGCATAAATAAAAGAGAATTTCTCTTCGATTTTTTCCAAATTTCTAACACCCTATATAAATAAATATATCAGTAAATTAATGGGTCATCATCACTGGATATGCTTATATACTATGATAAATATAATAGTGGCACATGTTTTCACAGGAAGTCAAACAGTTAATACAAATCAAACTGATGGTAATTGGGGTGGAACATTGTATGGTAGTTATGATGGGTACACTCATCAATTAACTCTAACTCCACAAATCACTCCTGGACCAACTGGTGGCATGCCAGCAGGTGGGCCAATGAGTCATTTTAAGGTTTTCCAAAATGGTAATGAGCTACCTTTCCCTAATACTGGTAATCTAAATTTTTTGGGTTATTTTCCATTTATAGATGGTACTATTGCTCCTTTAAGCACGAATCTGGATAGTTTTGGTACTGTTCCAGATGGAGATATCATGATTAGTGTTACTTTTGGTGGTACAGCTTACAATTCAAGGTTTAACTATTTCGGTCAAGGCATTTATTTGAATTTAACTGGGGATAACAAGCCTGATTTGAATACAAGTATTCTTGGTGAAAATATAACTGTTAATAGTGGTGATTCTTTAAATTATAAGGTTAGATTAGTTGATAGTAATGGTAATCCTGTAATTGTTGCTCCTGTTACTTTAACTGCAAATGGTGAGGATCATACTGTCACTACTGACAGTGATGGTTATGCATACTATGAATTCACTAATATTAAAGAGAATATGACTGTTACTGCTACTTTTAATGGTGCGGATGGAGCTAATGTTCATTATCTTTCTTCAACAGGTAGTTTTATGATTACTGTGAATCCTGCACCTAACCCTGATAATAATGGTACAGGTGGTAATGGTGGCAATAATGATTTTGATGGTTTGCCTTGGACTGGCATCCCGATACTTGTTTTAGTTCTTGCTATTGTTGGTGGAATTTACTACTACAAGAAAAAATAAATTTAAACCCATTTTTTTAGGAAAAAACTGGGGTTTTCAAACACTTTAAAATATTCTTTTTTATTTTTCTTTTATTTTAAAAAGTGTTAACTTTTATTTAGTCTTAAAATATAAATTATTATTATCAATATTACAAAATCGTATAAATAATAAGTTTATTTTATTAAATCAATTTTAATAATATTATTTATAAAAAATAATGTAATTTTAAAATTTAAAAATGAAATTCAAGAATTTTAATCAGCTTAAGAAAATTAGTCGAACTATATTTTTAACTACTGAAAATCGAAGATTACTGAAAATCGAAGATTTTCATAATTACAAAAATTAAAAATTTTTGGTAATTTGAGATTCAAAATAATTAATTTTGCAAAACACCATATTTTTTTTCCTGATTATTTTTTTAATCAAACTTTTTCTTACCTTTTAAGTAATTAGTGTCAAGACAACTTAATTTAGTAAGATTTTAAAAAATGAATTTTCAGGTAATCATGGAGTTTATTAGATAGGTATGATGTTCACAAAAAATTATCAGCATGTAAAATCATACTTTAAATAGAAAGAAACAAATTGCAATGACAACTGGGGGGGTTATTGACTAAAAACCATTAAAATATAATGTTTGATTGTTTACATTAACATCTAATTTCTGTCAAATTAGTGATTTCTTCTTTTTTAAAAACTTAATCATATTTAATTTTTTTTTATTTGAAAATATTAATCTTACTTGAAAATATTAATTTTCTTAAAAGTAATACTTATATATGAATTATCACAAATAAAATATTATAAAATAAAAAAATTTTTGATTAAAAAATATATTTGGAGGATATTATATTATTACTACAAGACATTTTGACCCGTTGGATGACTTTTTGTTTTCTCAGTATATGGCAAGTGATGGAAGGGAAAAGCAATTAAAATCATTCATCAATGCAGTGCTTAAAAAAAATAATGATTCAATCGAATTCATAGAAATCATTGAGAATAAACTAATTTCTGGTGAAATAAAAGGACGAAAGAATTGTATACTTGATTTAAGATCAGTTTCATCCGATGGAAGACACTTCATAGTAGAAGTGCAAAGACAAAACCAATACCATTTCAAAAAAAGAAGTTTACTGTATTTGGCGAGAGAATACTCCAATTCAGCTAAAAAAGGCGGATTAGAAGATTTAAACTCACATATATTGATTAATATATTGGATTTTAACTTTTGTAAAGATGACCTACCCAACCGAAAATTTAATATAAGAAGCGAAACAGATGAATGTTTATACTCAGATTATCTGACAATATATAATATAAACATCCCAGCCTTTAGAAAACTGAAAGAAAAAGACTTGAAAAATCCATTACACAGATGGATCATATTCTTTGATAAAAAAAGCACAAAAAAAAATTATAGATAAGGTGATTAAGATGGATGAAGACATAAAAGCAGCAGATGCGAAATTCAATGAACTACTCTCAGATGAAAAAGCTTTCCACGACTATCAAATGAGACAATTAG
>JAISTD010000025.1 GCA_031272765.1 Candidatus Methanovirga australis
TACTCCTCCAAACATCCAATAAGTAAACACCAATAAAAATATCATTCCTAAAAACATTATAGCTCCTTGAACAGCTTCAGTATACATGACACCTTTAATTCCACCGAAAATAACATAAAATGCTACAAATATGGAGAGAACTAAAAGAGATATGTGAAAATTAATGAAAAGTGTAGTTTCCATAAATCTTGCAGCTCCAATAAGAACTACTGCAGCATAAATTGGCATTCCAAAGAATATTATTCCACCACTGAAATATTGGATAAATTTACTATTAAATCTTCTTGATAAAAATTCTGGAAATGTTAATGAACCTAAATTATGTCCCATTTTGCGAGTTCTTTTACCCATCAGTATAAATGCAAGGAAAATTCCAACGAAAATGTTTAAAGCTGCCAACCACAATAGACTCATACCAAATTTTCCTGCAATGCCACCAAATCCAACAATAGCTGCAGTACTAATAAAAGTTGCACCATAACTTAATGCCATTATAATTGGATGTGTTTTTCTTCCTGCAAGCATAAATTCTTCTGAAGAATTTGTATGTTTCCAAGCTAAGTAACCAACATATCCTACAAGAACAAAGTAAATTAAAAAAATAATAATTAAAAGCATAAAATTCATATATAAACCTCTATTTTATAGTATAAGACAGATTTTTGCATCCTAATAATTCATTATAGTTCATGGCATATTTTTAACAGTTAAATTATTAATATTATTTGATTAAATTCTAATTTATTATATTTCAACTCTTATTTTTTAAAAATATTATTTATAATTAGTATAATATAAAAATAAAGATTAATTAATAAATTTATTAAAAATATAAAATATTTTATAAAAAAAATAGATATATTTTAAATAATTGTGTTATTTTTCAAGTGTATATGTTAGAAAATTAATTAAAGTGAATATCCAACATAATAGCTATATTTCAAGAATTAATTCTGTTGTTCTGTCAATTAAAATATCTGTAACTGAGTAAATAGCTAATTCTTCTTTAGAAATATTGTAAATATTTTTTAAAATACTTTCATCTCCACTTAAAACATTATCATCTCTTTTAAATACATTTGAAAGCTCATCTAAAAAATAATCTGGAGAATTAATTAAAACCGCACAAATATCCATTTCTCCTTCTTTAAGACCAATAATATCTAATGCTTTTGAAATCTGTCTTGTAGCCGTTACTCTAAGACATATCTCTATCCCAATATCATTGGCAATGTTTAATCTATTTTTAAAACTATTAAATCCATGGATTATTCCATGTTCAAGATGCTTAATTCCAGCAATTGCTTTAGCATCCATTAATTGAATTATTCCACCATCACAACAACTGTCTTGGATATTATCAACAATCTTTAATGTATCATCAATATTTTGAATATTGCCTTTAAACCCAGCTATTGTTATTCCATCTAAAATACTAAAATCAACATCTTTCATAAAAATCTTTAAATAATATTAATTCCCTAATTAAAAATTACCATAATTAAAAATTATATTAACCTTATATATTATAAAAATATTAAATTTATAGTGAGTCCTATTAGTATAATGCAATAGTATAATATAATCTATAATATATATAAATTATTATATAAAGATATTGTGTATGAATTATCAATTTTTAGATAAAGAACTCGTAACTAATATTATATCATAACTCTATTACTACATCAGTATAATATCTTACTAAGTTAAGTATGACTTTGAGCATTGAATATATAGTGTTTTATGAAGTTAAGTTTTTGATTTTTAAATTATCTTATTAAAATCAATTTAATAAAATAAATTTATCATTGATAATTAAGTTACAACTAAGCTATATTTAAGACTAAATCTAAAATCTTATATTACTCGTGTTTATATGAATAACAATAAAACTACTGAAGGTGTGGAACTTTTACTTGGAGATCCTAAGAAAGCTATCTGGAAACTGTCTTTACCTACAATAATAGCTATGACTATCACTTTTTCTCATCATTTTATTGATGGAATATGGATTGCTGGATTAGGAGAGAATGCAATAGCAGCTATTGGTTTTATAATGCCAATATTTCAAATCACAATAGGGCTTGCAAATGGTATTGGGGCTGGTGCAACAGCAGTTATATCAAGATATATCGGTGAGGATAATAAAAATCAAGTTGATAATACTGCTTTTCATGTTTTATTACTAATAATAATTATTTCAATAGTAATTGCTATAATAGCAATTTTATTTCTCAAACCAATAATTTTATTTTTAGGAGCTGGAGAAACAGCAGATTTAGCATACCAATATACCATGATTTTTTTAATAGGATTTATTTTCGTGAATTTCGCAACAATATCCTGCGGAATTTTAAGGGGAGAAGGTAATGTTAAAAAAGCCACTTATGCTATGATCCTTGGAGCTATTTTAAATATGATCCTTGATCCAATATTAATATATTATTTCTCTTTTGGAATGGTTGGAGCAAGTCTTGCATCTATTCTATCGTTTTTTATTGCTTCATTGTTTATAATTAAATGGTTTAAGAAAGATACATATGTTAAATTTTCATACAAATCATTTAAATTGGATAAAGAAATAGTTAAAAGGCTATTATCAGTAGGATTACCTGTAGGAGCAGAATATACAATTTTTTCAATTTTGACAATCGTTTTCAATATGATAATATTAACTGTATCTGGGATTAATGGAATAGCTATTTATTCAGCTGGTTGGAGGGTCTTCATGCTTGTAACAGTTCCAATTATGGGAGTATCTGCATCAATAGTGCCTGTTTTAGCAGCATCCTATGGTGGGAGAAAATACGAAAACTTTAACATAATATTAAATTATGCAATAAAACTTGGGACAATTATTGGATTTATTATTTTAAGTATTATTTTTATCTTTGCAGACCAAATAGCTTATATTTTTGCATACACAAATCAAACTTCAGAATTTTTAGAGGGTATTAGTACTTTTCTAAGAATAGGTTCATTTTTTATAATGTGTGTACCTTTAGGCTCAATTGCAGCATCATTTTTTCAAGGATTGGGAAGAGGTTTAGACTCCTTAATTTTAACATTTATCAGAGAGTTACTTCTAATATCTATTTTTGCTTATATATTTGCCATTACATTTAATTTTGGAATAATTGGTGTTTGGATAGGACTTGTTATTGGATCTATGATTGGAAGCTTAATGAGTTTTGCATATTCTAAATTATTTATTAAAAGTTTCTTAAAATCAGTTTAATATATTAATTTTTTTTTATATAAATTACACAAATCTTTTAAAAATATATATGAAAATAATAATAAAAATAAATTAAAGATTATTTTAATAAAAAGGACTGAAATGGAAGGACTGAGATGGAAATAATAAAGTACAATGAAAAAAATTATAAAGAAATTATTGAAAGATCACAAAACGATGTTAATAATATTCTCCCCACAGTAAAAGAAATATTGGATAATGTAAAATTAAATGGAGATTCAGTAGTTAGAGAATATAGTAAAAAATTTGATAATGTCAGTCTTAATAAATTTAAGGTTACAAATGAAGAAATAAAAGAGAGTTACAGTAATATTGATGATAAACTTCTTAAAGCCATTAAACAAGCTATTTCAAACATTAAAAATTTTCATAGATTACAAATGCCAAAAGAATGGTGCAAGGAGATAAACGAAGGTGTGATGACTGGGTTAATAGTTAGACCAATTGAGAATGTAGGTTGTTATATTCCAGGAGGAAAAGCTATTTATCCATCAACCATACTTATGACCATTGTTCCTGCAAAAATAGCTGGAGTCAGCAGAGTAATTTGTTGTAGTCCTCCAAACTCTAAGGGCAAAATAGCTGATGCAATTTTAGTGGCTGCTGACTTAGCAGGAGCAGATGAAATTTATAAGATTGGTGGGGCTCAAGCTATTGGAGCAATGGCTTATGGAACAGAAACAATAGAAAAAGTAGACAAAATAGTTGGTCCAGGAAATATATTCGTTACAGGAGCAAAAAAGTTGGTTTATGGTGAAGTAGATATTGAATTTGAGGCAGGACCATCTGAAATTTTAATAATAGCTGATGAAACAGCTAATGTGGAATATATAAGTTATGATATTCTCTCACAAGCAGAGCATGACCCTAATGCATCTTGTTATTTAATCACTAATAATGAAAAAATAGCTATTGAAGTGAAAAATAAGATATATGAAATAATTAAAAATACTGAAAGAAAAGAGATTATCGAAGAATCTCTTAGTAAGTATGGTAAAATAATTTTGACCAATACTCTAAAAGACTCTATTGATTTATCAAACAAGTATGCTCCTGAACATTTAATAATCATGACTAAAAATAATGAAGAAGTTTTAAAAGAAATAATAAATGCCGCTTCCATATTCTTAGGTGAATACTCTCCAGTTGCAGCTGGAGATTATGGGTCTGGAACAAATCATGTTTTACCAACTGGTGCTGGTGGAAGAATGTACTCTGGACTCTCTACAGAATCATTTTTAAAGAAGCCAACGGTTCAAAAAATTACTTATGATGGTTTAAAGAATTTAAGTGAAACCATAATTCCAATAGCAGAATACGAAGAGTTCTATGCTCATGCAGATTCTGTAAAAATTAGATTAAAAAAAAA
>JAISTD010000191.1 GCA_031272765.1 Candidatus Methanovirga australis
AGTTGGCTGAATAATTGCTGAGATAGAGTATTAATGTAATGGATATGGAATGCACTGGTGGAAATGAAAAATAAAGATTACTTAATGAAAGAAACTATGGCTTGGTGTAAGTGATAGGAATGAAAAAAAATAGTAAAATTAATTGGAATTTCAATAAAAAGAAAGCAGACAAAAAACTATCAAAATACTATGTTTAAAAAATACCCAAAATTAAATTGTCTTGACACTAGCATTATTATTAGACAATGTAGAATTGTTCATATTTATAGTTCCTTCACGAGAATACAAACCTCCACCATAAATAGCAGTATTACCATCAAACAATGAATTTTTAATATTCACATTAGCAAACCTGGTGTCCAATCCAGCACCATGATTAGCATGATTATTTTTAAAAGTAGAGTTATCAACATTAATATTTCCATGGAATAAGTATATTCCTCCCCCATTCTTATCATCAATGCCTGCATCCATATTAGCAGTATTGTTCGTGAAGTTAGTGTTTTTAACATCTAAATTCCCGTCTAAAACTACCATACCTGCACCATATCCTCTTGCAACATTATCTGTAAAATTACAATTCTCAATAGTTGTATTGGTACCATTCTCATTACATAACCCAGAACCATACAAAGCACTATTATTCCTGAATTCAGAATTCTTAATATTTAAATTACAATATGAGGTATAAACTCCAGCACCATTAGAAAATTTATAAATGTCATAAGTTTTATCTATTCTATTATTATAAAACTTACTATTTTCAACATTGACATCAGCACATATGCATGACATTCCAGCTCCACTTGCAATTTCCTCATTATCCTGAAAGATAGAATTATTTATATTAATTTTTGATTTCTCAATATCATTTTGTAATCCCTGAATCACTAATCCACCACCAAAACCTCCTTTATTACCATTAAAATTGGAATTATTCATGTTAACATTAGAGTTTCCATTGATAAACAAACCTGAACCGAACACAAGTTTATTTTGATCAAGATTACCATTATTTTCAAAAGTACTATTTTCTATTATTCCAATTGATCCATCAATGTATATACCAGCTCCTCGTCTTCCTGAATTATTAATTATCTTTGTATTAACGAAATTAAATGTATTATTAACATTAATATAAATGCTTCCACCCATATCAGCAGTATTACTATGAATAATGGATTCTTTAATATTCAATGAACCATTACTAAAAATTGCACCTCCATTTCCTTCATTATCACATCCTCCAGTTAACACAAGATTAGTCAAATTCAAAATAGAATTTTTTTCAACATTGAATAGTTTAGTTTTTCCTGCTCCATCAATCACAACCGTTTCTGGATCAATTGCACGGATATATTTACTTCCATTTACATTAATATTTGTATTATATTCTCCAGTATAATTGCCTGGCATTAATAAAACATGATCACTAATTTTTAAGGCATCAGCTATTGTCCCATTTGTCGGGTTTATAATAATTTCATCAAATCCCAACTCATCAAAACCAATTGAATGGAATAAACCAATATGGTTAAATCCACCAAAATTTACACCATGACCTGGTGCTATTGAATATATTAATATTAAAATCAATGCGATATATCTTATATTAGAAAAATGATTTAAAATGATTTAACCCCCTAAAATAGAATATATAAATTCAAAAAATAATGCAAACCCAATATTTACAGTTAAAATTATAAAAAATCCATTTAAAGAAAATTTTTCTTTAAATCTTTCTTTAAGAGTAATTTTTTTATCTTGAAAATCTTCTTCATCAAGTATCATAAGAAAAAACATCGAAGGAATAATACATTGAAAAATTCCAAGATTATATACTACTGAACGATAACTATCTATATCAAACATTGTAGATACAAAGAAAAGTATCATTAAAACCATAGAAAACTGTAATGTCTTTTTAACCCTATTCATAATAAAAACCTCAAAAAAAAAAATAAATATTCCCTCAATCTAAAGAAGGAAAAAAAACTGTTTAAATCATTGATTAATGCAATTTACTTACCACCATCCCCAAAAAGGACAATTATCTTTACATACTAAACCAGCCGTGGCAGCACTTGCAGCACCTATTGCAATACACCAGTTAGTACCCAAAGCAACACCAATAAGATTTCCAACTGCATAACATGCTGATTCACATGCAGCAACACCAACAAGCCCACCAAGAGAACCAACAGCAGCACAAATAGCTGTACAAGCATAATCGCCCAATGTACTACCAAATATTATTGGTTGTTGATTGAGTAACTTTTTATCTGAGTTCAGAGAATTGATGTGTTTAACGGCTAATCGATTAAAAAGAGGAGCACTTATAACATCCCCTGATGTTTTATTACGGAATTCTATCTCCTGCTGTAAAATCAAAACTTTTTCATCAGTGTTTATGTCTTGTAGTTGAGTGACTTTAACAATATTATTGTCGTCAATTGCAACATCAAAATAATCACTATTAACTGGATTGAATTTAAATCCTACAAATTCAAGATCAACTAACTTAGAATCATTTTCAGCTTTTTTTTGAATACTATCATTAAGCATTTTCAAAAAACTTTCATTATTAGCAGAACTAAAATTATATATTGTGACTGGATTATCACAAGCATTGGTATCATAAATATCTCCAAAATATGCTCCAGTTTTACTAGGATTAACAATTTCAGTATTATTTAAATCTGCTAAAACTCCACCATCATAACTTAGTTGAGCATTACTTGTACTTTGTATATTAAATGCAAAACTACTACCGACTATTGAAGTCAGTATTAAACCAATTATAATTAAACCTTTCATTTTATTCATTATATCAACCTCCACAGGTTTTACAAACAAGCATCGGCAAAATCATCTTATTAAAAACTATTATCATCAATAATAAAACAGATGTTGCAAACAAGATGCTTTTCAATTTATCTCCTTTAAACAATCTATTAGATGCAAAATACACTCCATAGAAAACTAATCCAAAAATCAACAGCACCAAAAATCCTGACAAATGATACTCAAACTTTTTCACATTCAAAACTTTCTCAACCATTGAAACAGCATAATTAAGGAATATTGGCAACAATGCACCAATTCCTACCAACTTAACCACTTGATCAATAGTAGTATCCAATATTTTCGTATCTTTTAAGGACATATTGGACACCTTCCTAAATAAGTAGTTAAATACACAATTCCCATCAACACAAAATACAATATCGTGAAAATTTTACTCTTCAATCTTTCTTTAACCATACTTATCTTCAATCCACTTAGCAACTTTATCATATCCTCCTGTTCTAAGTTTTTCAACAGTTTTATCTTTTCCACTCACCATCAACATGAGCTTAGCCACATTCTTAACAAGTTTGCACCGAATTTTAACTAAAACCCCAAATAATTCACCTCATAATTTTATAACTTACTGACTGTTGAGAGCTTCTATTAACCTATCAAAAATAATAGCAATTTACTAAAAAAATATATTTATAAATTAATGAAACTCCTATTATTTAGAGACTGTAAAAAAAGTGTGGAGTTTTTCATGAAAATTCATGTTTCATATATAAAAGAAACATGAAAAATTGAAAAACCACCACAAAACTTTACACCCTCCATATTTAACAAAATGTGGTAATAGTATATAAAGACATCGACATTCACACAATTTTCTGTGGCTTCAGTTCGAGCATTAGGTACTTTTTATAGGATATATGGTGTAAATAATAATTATAAACAATACAATCAATCTTATAAGCAATAAATGTAGGTAATGTTAAAAAACACGGTGACGAATTAAATGAATTAACTGAATAATAGATTAAGAAATTTTCCGCACCATACTAACCACGATCTTATAAAAACAGGACACAAAAAAGTGGAAGGCCTGAAACCAATGTTATAATACATGTTTATAGTCTTAATAATCCAAAAAATCCATGGTTTATACTGATCCATATTGAGATAAGAAGCATCTGAGACAGAATTTCATTTAGAAAACTTCTTTGAATGGTTCCATATACCTTATAAAACCAAACTTTTTTAAAAACTGAATCTTCGTTTCCTAAGTTCCTCGCCTTGTTCAAAACAAACAAGACTCCAACATTTTTTTCCTAAGAGAGTTTCTATTAACTTATCAAAAATAGCATATATTTGATAAGATTTATAAAATTATGGACTATGTAAAAAATTCGATGGGTGTGATATTTTTTCCGTGATTTTGTTCCCATTTAACTCTTTGGAGGTCTAAATAAATTTCAATACTTTCAATAATCTTATATAACTTCTTTAAATG
>JAISTD010000022.1 GCA_031272765.1 Candidatus Methanovirga australis
GGGTAATATTTATAAATGTAAAAATAAAGAAGATTGTCCAACACCAGACGATGCTACTGAATCAACAGGAAATTGGCTTTGTAATGGACAACCAGATACAACTGGTATGGATTGTAGATGTGCTGATTCATCACTTACTGATGATGGTAAAGAGGATTGTATAGCTACTTCAAAATGGTATTGTAGAGCTACACCTACACCATTTCCTTTACCATATTATTTAAAAACTGAAATTGATACTAAAATTGGGGATATAGGCGCTGAACCAGATGTTAAAACTTATATTGATAATGCAATTAGTGATCTTCATATAAGTAGTATTACAGGAGATATTACTAATATTAATGGTATATTAACAGGTTTAGAAGGAGATACTGTGAAACATTATGTAGAAACTGAATTAGGAAAAATAACACCAGAAAATAATGGAGGAGAAGGAGATGGTGATGGAGAGGATATTACTACAACTAATACAGAAACTGATACAGAAACAACTGAAACAGAAACTAATACAGAAACTAATACAGAAACAACCGATACAGAAACATCAACCGAAGAAGAAACAACACAATCATCTTATATTAGAACACCGAAATGGACTCCTAAACCATCATTTACACCTAAATCTACAAGAACACCTAAACCTACAAGACCAATTCCTCAAAATATTATTGACTATATAAAAAGTATTATTGGGTCAATTCCAGAAAGTAAAACTGTGAAAGAATATATTGATGAGGTAGATGATACTTGGGATAATTATGATAAATTGATGGTAAGGTATATTATTGATGAAAATATTACTGCTTTATTTAGTAGGACTGATAAACTAAAACCTAATGGAATGCAATGGGAAGATAATTTTGTAGTAGAGGAATACGCAAGTGCAACTACGAATACAGTAGAGCAAACCGCAAAAAATAGTTCTTACGTCTCTTATGTAGCTATTATTTTAAGTGTATTTAGTATAGCCGCAGTTGTAGTTTTGTTTTTAAAAAGTATGGGTAAAAGTGGAAGAGTTCCTAATAATGATATAGAAGACGTATATGTTTAAAATCCTATTTTAATTAATTTTCCCGTTTTATCAAACTTAGAAAAATTTTAAAAAAATTATTATTTAAAATCTTATTTTAATTAATCTCACTTTTTGAAAAATTTTATAAAAAAATAATGTAGATTTTATAAGACCATGATTTTAAAACATCATTTTAAAATAATTTTATTTTTATTAAATTCCATGTTCAATAGATTTAAAAATTTTTTCAGGAAAAAAGAAGAAGAGATTACTTTTCCTAACTTCATTGAAGAACCTATAAAACAACCTCATAATAATTTCGGTGGAATTCGGGAAGATGATGAAGAATTATTAAAGCAATTGGAAAATATAGTAGAACAAGATGATTATGCTGATAAAGGGATTAGAAAACCACCTCAATATGGGGAAAAAGAATGGGATCCTTGTAAAATAATTGTGCAAGACGAAGATAATAAAAGTCAATATTCAACGTTAAATGAACAAGACATTGAAGACTATTATCATTTAATTCCACGATTAAAAGATATAATTAATGATTATAGTATTAGTAATTACATGTTTTTTTATGAGATTAATTATTTCTTACAACGAAGATCAAAACAAAGTTTAGGGGCAATGATTTATTTATTAGGGATTTTTAATATTGATAGAATATTTAATCAACATATAGCTATATACCATGACCGAATTCTGGAAGTTTTAGAAATCGGTATGAATAAAATGAAAAATGAATTTTTAATAAATATAGGTTATATACCAGACACTAACCAAGAAAATGTTAAAAAATATAGAGAAATCGTAGATAGACTGCATAAAAGATTAAATCTACATCCATCGATAATAGAAGCTTATAAAAAAAGTAATAGTTTCTGCTACTATCAATTACAAATAGAACCTATCCCAGTTGTTTATCGAACTCATTTTATGATTTGTCCTATGAGTAATTCTGTTTTATCTTTTGAAGACAAATATGAACCTATTAATGATAGAATTAGATTTTATAAAGATATGGCTATATTAGATACTTTTGTAGAAGATCAAAAATTTTTGGCATACGATCAGGATAATAGACTTAAATTCATAATGCTCACTTTAAATGATTTATTTAATAAAACTTTAATACCTTATTTACGACCCCATATTTTATTAAACGAATGTAATAATAAATTAAGTCAAAAAGAAGAAAAAAGAATTAATGATGGATTAATGTTTTTACGAGTTTATGTTAGAAAGAAATATGAATATATGTATGTGAGTATTATGTTTTATCTGGCTATATGGTATAGATGTGTTTTAGAAAGATTAAGTAGTTATGGTGCCGTTTGTGAATATTTAGGACTAAGTTATTTTATTTGGAATAATACTATTGGAGTGAATAAAAAAGTTTTTTATAAACAATGGTCAGGTGAAGAATATATTAGTATGGAAGACAATAAACGTTTGAAGACTTTATTCCATTATATGCATGTAATTTATGTTCAACCTGATATTAATAGTATAAATAAATGGAAGAAAACAGTAGGGTATAACATAGATGAAGATGATTGGGTATTTATCCAGATCCCTCCTTTGTATTTAATTAATTTTAATTTTATTGATTTGTTATACTTATGGAGAGAACATTTTAATTTAGGCGATTATTTAAAGAACCATGAATACGATGAAACTACTTGTGGAATATGGTCGAGAATGGTTATTGTAGAAGAAACTAAGATTGAGCCGGAGAAGCATGAACTATACCAACCCTGCCAGATTTTATTTTATAATCCTAAGATACAGAAAGATTTTACTAAAATTAACTATTGTAGTATGCATAGCGATGAAATTGAGATAGATGGTTTAAATAATGAACAACAAAGAATTTTTGAACATTGGCTACATTTTAAAAAGAAAGTAAATACTTTTGATGAATTAATTAAAAAATATGGTAATATAGATAATTGTATTGAAAATTATATTAAAGAAGAATGGAATGGTAGTAAAGAAATTAAAAAAGATCGAGTAAAAGAATTCCTTATAATTAAATGGAGATTGAATGAACAAGAAATTAAAGAAAAATCAATGGAAACACCAAAAGGAAATAAAAAGAAAAAAATTGAAGATTTAATTGGGTTTCAAAAAATAATAGGACCTGATGGTCAAGAAATTAAAAAAGAAAATAAAAATGATGCTGTAATTAATGCAGAAAATGATAGTGATGAAGAAAAACCTAATCAAGAAGAAGAAGAGAAAAAAGAACAACCTAAAAAGAAAAAGAAAAAATAAAG
>JAISTD010000036.1 GCA_031272765.1 Candidatus Methanovirga australis
CATAATCTTTTTCCATTCTTATTTTAGCTAATGCTGAACGTTTTCCTGCAAATTGACCACTTAATGGCTGTTCTAACTTAATCTCTGGGAAGAAGAAATTTAAAAGAGGTTTTGCTGTAAGTTCTGTAACTCGACCATTTTTTCTCTTAAACTTTGTTTTTGTAATATCTGTTTTTCCTTCCATAATTGGTTTTACCATTGCATCAACTTGTTCTGTACTCAAGTTCTGAAGATCCCCATCAATAAAAGCAATAATATCTCCTTTTGAATGTTTAAACCCTGTTTCAATAGCTGATCCTTTTCCTTGATTACTTGTATGAGATATAACTGATGCTCCAGCTTCATTTGCCTTTGCAACCGTTTTATCATAAGACCCATCATCAACTACGATAATTTCATCCACATAAGATATTTTTTTAACAATTGAAACAATAGATCCAATGTCTTTTTCTTCATTGTATGCTGGAATAACAATAGAAACTGATGAATTATTTCTTATATTGTTTCCTGTTTTTAGATAAGCAAGTATAACTGTAAAAATTGCAAAAAGCCATGACAAAATAAACACCATCAATTATTTTTTAATCAACATTTAGATCAATGCTTCTAAACATTTAGATCATTGTTTCTAACCTAGATTATCATTTAAATCAACATTTTATATATTTAATATTAATGATGTACATTCATTATACTATTTTTTATATTATTTATAGTTTATATTTTAATTCATTTAATAAATAAAGTTATTTAAATAAATAAAGTTTAAATAAATGAAGTTCTATTTTTAATAAAATGAAATTTAATAATATTTTAGAAAAAATAGCTTTTATAATTTACAATAATTTTGAAATAAAAGAATAAAAATGATTAAAAAAAATATAATGAGAATAATTAAAAAGAGATAATAAAAAAAAATAATCTCAAATAGAACAATGAATAGGAACAATACAAAAATAAAAATCATGACCTCAAGTAAGGATAGAATAGTATGATCATTAAAAATCATAAAAATTAATCGAATTAAGCTAAATTTACTTTCTCAAACTTCTCTTTGTGAGAAATATCCACAGTTGCATCAACACCAACCTTTGTAGTTGTTCCATCAGGAAGTGCAACAGGATCAAGTGACGAACCCCTTGCATTAGGAACTACTATTATATCTTCATCACCTTTAACCCTTGTAGATATTGCATACTCAATATCTTGCGAATCAAATATATTTATATCCTCATCAACAACAACCGCATGTTTAAGAGATGGATGTGATGAAAGTGCAGCTAAAAGAGCATTTTTTCCATCACCTTGACTTTGCTTCTCAATAGCTATTGCAGCATGTAACCAACAACATCCACCTTCAGTTAAAAGAACATTCTTCACCGTTGAAATCGTGTTTTTAACTGATTTATATATTCTTGGTTCTTGAGGAAGACCCTGAAGAAGCTTATGCTCAAATCCAGCTGGAATTATACTATGATAATAAGGATTACTCTTTTTAATATGAATACTTGTAAGCTGAATCACTGGCTCGTCCCTTATATGATCATAAGTATTGGTTAAATCAACGAATGGTCCTTCTTTAGCTGTTTCACTATACAATATCTTACCTTCTAAAATTATATCAGCCTCTGGAACCCTTAAATTTCCTAAATCAAACAACTTTAAATTCCCTTCCTTAAAGCTATTTGCCACTTCCATTTCATCCTTATCAATTGGTATTGAACTTGTACTTGCAAGTAAAACCGCAGGATTAAGACCAATAGCTATTGTAATATCCAAATCCTTTTTCATATTTTTAGCTTTATTGAAATAAGTATACAAATTGCGAGGAACTATACGAATAGCTAACTTATCCTTAGATAAAACCAACATTCTATGGATTGATGCATTAGGAACATTAGTTTCAGGGTCTTTAGCAAAAACAACACCTGAAGTTATGTAAGCTCCACCATCCTTTTCAAAATGAGTTAAAATGGGCAATTTATCTAAATCAGGTTCAATAGTATTGTAATTACTTAATTTTAATGTTTTTTTGATTTTAATTGGATTATCCATAGCATAAGTCATTCTATGAATAATCTCCTCTTTTTCACAATTAATTGCCTTCGCAATCTTTTCTCGTGTATTACACAAACCAGAGATTATTGGAATATTGTATCCCTTTGGATTATTTAAAATAACAATATCTCGTGGATACTTATTCAATATCTTAGTAGCATCAAAGACAGTTGAAATCTCTTCATCAATTTCAACAACATTAAAATCCTTTTCAAATTTCTTTAAAAACTCTTTCATTATCTAATTTCTCCTTTTAAATCTGCCTCTATCTTTTTATCATCTATTCCTAATATTCTCCCTATTAACAATGCAGCATTTTCTCCACTATCAATACCAACAGTTGCGACTGGAACTCCTGGAGGCATATTCACCATTGAAAGTAAAGCATCCAACCCATTTAGTTGATTTGAACAAGGAACACCAATAACTACCATTTCACTTAAAGCAACAATTGAACCAGTTATAACCGCAGACGACCCACCAATACCAACGAACAATTTAACATATTTCATTCTATTAATATAATCACTAAATTCTATTGGATTAGCTATTGGAGATATAATCTTAAAATCATGACTAATATCTAATTTATTCAAAATTTCTAAAATAGTTTCTGCAACTTTTATATTCAAATGGCTATCCAAAATAACAGCAACATCCACAAAACCATTTAAATCCTTATCCATACAATCAACATCAGAAATATTATCAATTTTAGAAATACTGTTAAAATTATATTTATCTTCAATACTCTGATTCAACTCAAAATTTTTAAAATAGCTACCTCTTATTTCACTTAAAATTTCTTCTTCACTACAATATACTTTATTACGATAGTTTTTTCTTAATTTAGATAGATTAGTTCTAATATTCTCATCACCAATACCTAAAATCTCAGCAGCTAAAATTCCAGCATTATCCCCACGATTAATTCCAACAGTAGCAACTGAAGCAGGAAATTGTGTTTGAACAGCTGCCAACAAACTATCAAGTCCAGATAAACTTACATCCACAGGAACAGCTATTACAGGCCTATGAGTAAAAGAAGCTATTACACCAGGCAAATGTGCTGCAAGACCAGCTATTCCTATGAAAACTTTAACTCCATTCTCGGTTCCTTTGATTACTACATTTTTAACTTTTTCATAGGTTCTATGAGCTGATGCAATATTTAAACCATAAGATATTTGAAGTTCTTCCAAAACATCCATAGTTCTTTTAGCTATTTTTAAATCACTTCCACTACCAAGAATTATTAATACCTTAGGAACCATTAACTCACCACGATTAATTAAAAAAAATCAATATCTAAAAAATTTAATGTTTATAATAATTAAACTAATATAAATTTAATTTAAATGTATTATATAAGATATAATTAAATTTAATAATTGATAAACATTAACATATGACTATAAGTTTAAAATATTCAATTTCACAAAACACTACTTATTAAAAAATCTAATTTCTACTAAAAAATATATAATTTGAAATATAAATATTTATTTTAATGATTAAGGACATAATGACTGGTAAAATACTATATGTCCAATTTGACAAAAACAGATAAAAATCCGTTAATGTAATTAATATATTATGAATTAGATTATATGAAGGAATATGACTATGTTATCTATTGAATTATGGGGTGGTACTGGGAATCAAATGTTCCAATATGCATTAATAAGATCACTTTCTCACGATTTAAAAGAAAATTTTTCACTAAATAAATTTCAATATGACTTAGTAAACATCTTATTTAAAAGACAACACCATGAACGATACAATTTAAATCACTTTAACACTCAAAAAAATTTTTCCCAATCAATAAACCAATTAACAGTTAATTTTTTCTTAAATATAGTTTTTAGAAATTTAAATTTAAAATTTAGAAAAAAAATCAATTCAAAATGGAATATCATCCAAGAAGAGCATATTTTTAACTCTTTTGATAGTTATAATCCTAATCTAAAAGAAACTATAAAAAACCTGAAAGGAGACAAATTTTTAATTGGAAATTGGATGAATGAAGAATATTTTATACATAATAAAGATCTTATACAAGAAGAATTTAAGATAATGACTCCCCCAACTAAAAAGAATAATGATTTAATTAAAGAACTATCATTAAATAATAGTATCGCTTTATGTGTTCGACGTGGAGACTATAATGAACCTTACAATAAAGCACAGATTGGTGTTACTACATTGAATTATTTCTTAAATAGTGTTGATTTAATAGTTAAAAAAGTGGATAATCCTGTTTTCTACATTTTCTCTAATGACCCAAAATGGGTTAAAGAGAATATTGAAATAGACTATCCTACTGTATTCATAACACACAATGGAGTTGATAAAGATTATGAAGACTTGAGATTAATAAGTACATGTAAACATTTTATAATATCTAATAGTACTTTTCATTGGTGGGGTGCATGGCTTAGCCTTAATGAAGGCAAAATAGTCATTACACCAGACCCTTGGCTTAATACTCATACAAATAAATCAATAGTTCCAAATAGCTGGATTAAACTTAAATGTGATAGATCAGATTTGTTTAGGAAATCTTCAAACAAAATCTTTGAAACTAACCATGGCAAAATTTTAAAAATCGGGAAAAATGAAAAATTAAATTTGGGTTCATTGAATAATTTTAAAAAAAGTTATGAAAAAGATTGTATAGTTAAAATAATCATTGAATCAAGTGAAAATGGTTTTTTAAAAATCGGACACCATAATTTAGATTCTATTAAAATGACAAATAATGATTCTATAAATTCCATTAACATAGCATTTTATAAAGGATCATCTGAAAGATACCTTCAATTGGATCCAATATTTTCATTGAATGATTTAACATTTTATCACAATATTGAAGATACAGTTAATATTCGTTATTTGGCTATTAAACTTTTAGATAATAGCTAACATTTCTATTAAACCCAAAATTAAGTTTTTAATACAAGCAACTTTTTTAATAAATCACCTACTTTTATTAATGGATTATCCAACACCAACTTTAATAAAAAACCAATATTTAACAAAACAAAGAAAAAAATTCAAGACAATGAATAAGAAATATACAAAATAATTATTTTTTTACTTGGAAGAACTAAAATACAAGATTACTAAAATACAAGATTTTATATAAAATAATTATTAAATATTAAGATAAATGAAACATCTTCTCAACAATATTATAAAAAAATAGTTATGGTTTTTAAATGGAAAGTGAAGAACAAAAAAAAATTGAAAAAACTATTAACACACAGGTAAATACATTTTTAACATATTTGAATTCAACTCTTCCAGAAAGTATGGAATTAGAATACGAAGGGTTTTACAGAAGAGGATTTTTTGTAAGTAAAAAAAGATATGCTGTCATTGAAGATGGAAAGATAATAGCTAAGGGTTTAGAACTTGTTAGGAGAGACTGGGCCCCAATAGTTAAAACTACACAAGAAGATGTTTTAATGGCTATTTTAAAAAATGGGGATGTTGATAAAGCTATTGAAATAATTAAAAAGGTTTTAAAAAAGATAAAAACTGGAAATTTGAATATGGAAGAACTTGTAATACATACACAAATAACTAAAAAACTTTCTAATTATAAACAGGTTGGTCCCCATGTTGTTGTTGCAAGAAAATTAGAAGCAGAAAACAGGTTAAAGGCAGAAAAAGGAACAATTATACAATATGTTATTGTTAAGGGTAAGGGTTCAATAAGTGAAAAAGCCATCCCTTATGAGGATTATGTTAATGGAACCTATGATCCAGAATACTATATTAACAACCAAGTACTTCCTGCAATATCAAGAATAATGGGGTCATTTGGTTACACTAAAGAGAATTTATTGGAATTAATAGAAGATAAAAAACAACAAACTTTAGATGCTTTTTTTTAACTAATAATAATTTATATAAACTTGTTCAAATTAGACTTAGCCCATTTAATACCAGCATCAAAAACTTCAATATTTTTATCCACTACCTTAGGTTTAGATTTGAATGTTTCTTTTATACCTTGATAAAATGCTTCTTTGGATATTGAACTATTTGATTGATCAGCATACTCCCATAAAACACCGAGCATAATAGTATTAATAGCCTTTAAACCCACATATTTTGTTGCGATATCATGCACTGGAATTGGAACAGCTGTTTTAGATATTTTACAATCATCAATATAAGAATCATAAAATATTACTCCATCTTCTTTTACTTCATTAACAAATTTCTCTAATGCAGGTTTATTCAACGCTATTAAAACATCTGGATTTTCAACTACTGGAGAACCAATACTATCTCCAGCAATCACAACAGAGCAATTAGCAGTTCCTCCTCTTTGCTCTGGACCATAAGCAGGATACCAGGACACATATTTTTTATCAGCACAAGCTGCTTGAGCAAGTGTTAAACCTCCACTTAAAACACCTTGACCACCGAACCCAGCTATTTTAATGTTTAACTGTTTATAACCTGGACATTTCTCGATTTTATCAGTAGTATCCCTATCAACATCAAATATTTTATCCAATGCTTCTATTGAAAAATCACTTTCATCACGTATAATAGGTTCAACTTCATTAGATTTATCCCTAAATCTTTTAACTGGAAATTCTTTTTCCATATTGTCAGTTATGAAGTTTTCAATATCTTCAACAGACATTCTAAGATTAGTTGGGCATGGAGATAAAACTTCAACAAAAGCATATCCCTTACTCTCTTTCTGAACTTGCAGTGCCTTTTTAATAGCTATTTTCGCTTTTCTAATACTTCGTGGGTTTGCAAGTGAAACCCTTTCAATGAAAACTGGTGCCTCAAGAATGTTAAGAAGTTCACACATATGAATAGGATAACCAGCATAAAGAGGATCTCTACCATTCTGTGAAGTTATGGTCTTCTCTCCAACAAGAGTTGTAGGTGCCATTTGTCCACCAGTCATACCATAAACAGTGTTATTAACAAAAAAAACAGCTATTTTTTCTCCACGATTCGCTGCCTGTATCGTTTCATTTAAACCAATAGATGCTAAATCACCATCTCCTTGATAGGACATTACAATAGAATTTGGTTCTGCTCGAGAAATAGCTGTTCCAACAGCAGGAGCTCGTCCATGAGCTGTTTGAATATTACCACAGTTAAAGTAATAGTAAGCAAACACAGCACAACCAACTGGAGAAATCATAACAGACCTTTCTTGAATACATAATTCATCAATAACCTCACCAATCAATTTATGGAGAATACCATGACCGCAACCAGCACAATAATGAGTTGTATTAGGAGAATTGCCTCCTTTTCTTAAAAAAATATCATTAATTGATTTAGGTTTTTTAATAACTTTAAAACCTTCAGTATTATTATCAGCACAGTCATCTAAATTTTTTATGTTTTCGATTATAATCTCTCCCTAATCAATAATACTACCAAATCTATCATCATCTTCTCTAAAATCAACTGCATCTGAGACAATGTTATCTTCTTTCCCACTATCCAATGAATTATCATCTTCTAAATCTTCGCTATATCCAGATATTTCATAAATTTTTTCTAAAATCTGAGAAACTTTAATTAAATTTCCACCCATTCTATTAACCAAATGAATATTATTAGAAAAAGTGGATAATCTGATATCTTCTAACATCTGCCCATTACTCATCTCCACAGAAATGAATTCAACACCATTTTCTGAAAGTTCTGAAAGTTTATCCTTAGGAAATGGAAAAAGAGTTTTAAGACGTAACAAACCAACAATAATACCTTTTTCTCGTGCAATATCAATAGCTGTTCTCGATAATCTACTACTAATCCCATAAGAAACAATGACAATTTGAGCATCAGCTATTTTATACTCTTCATAATCAACTTCATTAAATTCAATATCATCATATTTTTCTTGAAGCTTAAAATTAAAATCTTCCAGCAAATCCAAATCAAGGAATATTGAAGTGACTAAATTATCCATAGTTTCCTTGTTGCCTCTAACAGCACGACTGTTATCTATCTCGAGTCCAATTGCTTTCTCTGGAAAAACTAAAGGTTCCGCCATTTGCCCGATGACAGCATCAGTTAAAACTATTACAGGAGCCCTATATTTCTCTGAAAGTTCAAAACCTTTAATTACCATATCACACATTTCTTGAACACTATTAGGTGCAAGAACAATGGTTCTGTAATTTCCATGTCCTCCACCCTTAACAATTTGATTGTAATCTCCTTGTTCAGGTCCAATATTACCAAGACCAGGGCCTGCCCTCATAACATCAACAATAACAGCTGGAAGTTCAGCACCAGCTAAAAATGTAATTCCTTCCTGTTTTAAACTAATTCCTGGACCAGAAGACGCACCCATTACTCTGTGCCCTGCAGCAGAAGCACCATAAATCATATTAATAGCTGATTCCTCACTTTCTGCTTGGATAAATTTTCTTCCAAGCATAGGAAAATATTTTGATGCTTCATGAAGAATTTCACTTGCAGGTGTTATAGGATAACCAAAAAAACAATCACATCCAGCATATAAGGCACCTATAATTGCTGCAGTATTCCCTTTTACCATTTGACTAACCATTTATTCTCTCCCATTTAATGTTTAAGTAAAAACATATAATAAAAAAAATATCTAAAGATTATTTAATAATCCAAAAAAATAATATAATAAGCTTTTATTAAATAATTCACAAAATTGAAAAATAAAATTAACTCATAATATAAAAAATAAATGTTCAATATTAAAAAAAGAAAAAATCCTATTTTAAAAAATACTCAAAAATAGCTACTCAAAAGAACATCATGAATAAAACCTATTCATATCTTACAAATACAATAAACCAATTTAAATTCATAATTATATTAGTAATTTACTATTAATCTATTCTATTTCTAAAGATATTTCAAAATGGGTAGGAACCAATTTTGGTCTTTCATCTGTTATCAGATGAAGATAACTCATAATAGACACATAATATGTACAAAACCCTGAAATAATTTCGTTTAACATTTCAGATCTTCTCCCCAAAATTAATATCATAATCCATTGAAAAGTATGGGCTATGGATGCTAATAAAGAATATAGACCTGCAACAATGATTAATACAAACGAATAGAAAATTCTTACAAACAACTCTAATCTGCTTGCCTTTTCTTCATAAACCAAGTATTGGAATCCATTTAAAAACACACTCATATTCTTAGGAGCTATTCCTGGTCTTTCATCTGTTATCAAATAACAATAACTCATAATAGACACATAATATGTACAAAACCCTGAAATAATACCATTTAACATTTCAGATCTTTTTCCCAAAATCAATATCACAATCCACTGGAAAATAGAGACTATGGATGATAATAAAGAATATAGGCTTACAACAATACTTAATACAAACGAATAGAAAATCCTTACAAATAACTCTAATCTACTCGCCTTTTCTTCATAAACTAAATATTCTTTCATTAAATCACCTACATCACTTTATTATTTCAATCTTTATAAAAATAATTCTAAAATATATTTATTGAATAAGATAATTATTTTAAATATAAAATCTGTTTTTTAGTTTATGTTTTATACTATATAAACATTTCTATTTAATTTTATAAAAAGCAATAATAGTTTAATTTTAATAATTACAGAATATACAAGAATAGCTGTAACTTAAAAATATTAAGAACTTCAAAATACAAAAATTGATTTATAAAAATAATATTATAGTACTTCCCTTAACTTTTGAGACAGATATTCATGAATTCTTTTAACCATTTTTCGTATAAGCTAAGACTCGTTACCTCTTCATAAAATTTGACATGAAATATATTTGTACTTCATTAGCCATATAAGTTTTGGGATATACTATAACTTATTTCATTTTAAAATAATTAACATTAATTTAAAATAAATTAATTTTTATAAAAAAGAATAGGGGACTGTAAAAAAGTGTGGAGTTTTTCATGAAAATTTACAACCTCAAGAATAGGATATAAAAATAAAATTATAAAAAAATGATAGATATTGTATTAATATATAAATTATTAAAAGCTATATATTATTATAAATGTATGATTATTAAAATTCAAATTATGATAATACCATAATTAAAAGAAATTATTTTATTTGATAGATAAATATTCTATTACAATGATAAATTTATATTAAAATGATAAATTTATATGTTGAACTGGTAGATATTATGGATTTAAATGGAAAAGTGACAAGTGGATACGGTAAAGGCTGTGTTTTTCTATCTGATGAGTATTATAAAAAAAATATTAACCAAAAATGTAGATTTACACCATACCCAGGAACATTGAACATTATTATAGATGATAAATACATTGGTAATATAATAAAAATTAAAAAACAAACTGAAAAAAGAATTGATGGCAATGAAAATCATGGAAGTGTAAAGTTTGTTAAAGCCATTTTAGAAGGCAGCGTCCATGGTGCTATTTTATTCCCTGATAAAACTACACACAAAGAAAATGAAATTGAATTCATATCAGAAGAAAACTTAAGATCTAAATTTGACTTAAAAGATGGAGATGAAGTTGAAATTACAGTGTATGACATCTAATAAAAATACATGATTAAAATATTTAAATAAATTATTTAAATCTAAAACTTAAATAATTTAAGAATATTTTTTTAATAAAGTTTTTAACAATAGGTTATAAGTTTTGTTAAGTACCACAATTTTATACACTAAAAAGATTAATAAAAAAACTTAATAATGGTGACAAAATGCTAAAGAATGGAATCAATAGAATTGAAAAAGGTGAATTCATTTTAGTGTACGATGATGATGAAAGAGAAAGTGAAACAGATATGATAATTGGTGCGGAATTCGTGACTGGTTCTCAAGTAGCCACAATGAGACAAGATGCTGGAGGATTAATTTGTACATGTATTCATCCTAATTACTGTGATAAAATTGGTTTGCCTTATATGAATGATATTATGGAAGTTGCAAAAGACAAGTTCCCTATTTTAGGTAAATTAACTCCAAATGACATACCTTATGATGAACGATCATCTTTTTCTATCTGGGTGAATAATAGAAAAACATTTACAGGAATAACTGACAATGATAGAGCTTTAACAATAAGTAGTGTGGCAAAATTATGTAAAGAAGAAAAGTTTGATCAATTTGGAAATGAATTTCGTTCTCCAGGTCATATTTCACTGTTAAGAGGTGCTTATGGTTTACTTAAAAAAAGACAAGGTCACACAGAACTTAGTTTAGCATTAGCAGAAATGGCAGGTATAACTCCAGTTACTGTAGTCTGTGAAATGATGGATGGAAAAACAAAAGAATCATTATCCATAGAAAATGCTGAAAATTATGCAAAAACAAATGAGTTAGCATTTTTAGATGGAAGTAAAATTATCGATGAATACTTAAAAAAAAATTGAATAAAGATAAAAAAT
>JAISTD010000156.1 GCA_031272765.1 Candidatus Methanovirga australis
CTTTGAAGTAATTGTGGAATATGGCCCATTATTGGGTTTGATCCCAGGAAAAATGCAAAAATGACTGTTAACATTCCAAGACTTAATGTTTGACCAATAACTCTCATAGTTGATACTGTAGCTGAAGCAATTGAAGATAAATGTCTTGGAACTGAACCCATTATAGCATTAGTATTTGGAGATGAAAATAATCCATAACCTATACCTTGCAAAACCATAGATATTATAATGACATACAATGGAGTATCTTCATTTAAAAATATTAATATGAACAAGGCTATTGTTACAAAACACATTCCAATAGCTGCTAATATTTGAGGATAAATTTTATCAGATATTTTACCAGAGAGCGGTGCTAAAATCGCCATAAATATCGGCGTGGATATTAAAATAAAACCTGCAGTTTGAGGATCCATTCCTTTAATGTATTGTAAGTAATATGTTAGGATATATGTAACTGCAAAGGTAGCTAAATAGGATATCAATGAAGCTATTGTAGATGAAGTAAATTCTATGTTGTTAAACATCTTAACATTAAGCACTGGGAATTCATTGGATGATTCCCATTTAAAAAATACTGCAAATAAAGCTATGGAAATTATAACTAAAATCATACCTATTAATTCATTTAATATTGTAAAACCATAAATCAAGGATAAAATAGCTAAAGAATAAATAATAGAGCCACAGTAATCAAATTTCTCATATTTATCCTCTCCCCATTCCTGAGGTATTTTTAGAAGTACTGTTATTATTATCAAAATTAAAAAAGGAACTATAGATAAAAATATGCTTCTCCAGCCGAATAATTGGTTAAAAGACCTCCAAGTACTGGTGAGAGTGTTAAACCAACATAAACACCTGAAATAGTGAGACCTATTCCTTTACCTCTTTCCTGTGGCGGTAATGCTTCTGTAACTATTGCAAGAGTTGTAATATTTATTATTGAAGCACCTAATCCTTGAAAAAACCTTACAATCACTAACATTTCAGTTGATAGAGACATAGATGCTATTACAGAAAAGCAAACAAATGTTGCTAAGCCTAAGAGAAAACTTTTTTTCAAACCAAATTTCCCACTTAATTTTCCAAATGGAACTGAAAAAATAGCTATTGCCAATAAAAAACTGTTGCAACCCAATTTTGTAGTACTCCACTTAAAAGATTACCATGAATATCTGTTAAAGACATTGAAATTGAAGGTAAGGCAACAGAAACTGATGATGATGCAAAAGCAACTAAAAAATATGCAAAAACTGATGTGAATAATATATAGGTCTTATTTCCAGCATCTAATGATTTTATTTGGTTTGAAATTCCAACAACCCATATATTTAATTAATTTCTTGAAATACTTCATCTATCATGCTAATGAAAATATCTATATCTTCTTTTTTAATTATTAATGGAGGAACTAAACGAATAACATTATTTGCAGTACAATTTATTAGAAAACCTCTTTCTCTTGCTTTATCCACTATCTCAGAGCAGTTAGTAGCTAATTTCACACCAATCATCAGTCCATAACCTCTAACATCCTTAATAAAATTATATTTATCCTTTAATTTAAGCAATTCTGTTTTAAAATAGTTTCCTAACTTTTGCGAATTTTCAATTAGATTTTCAGTGATTATAGTATTTATAGAGGCAAATGCAACTGCACAAGCTAATGGAGTTCCACCAAAAGTGGTTCCATGATCTCCTGGTTGAAAACCCTCTGCAACTTTTTCATTTGCTATAATCGCACCCATTGGAAATCCTCCAGCTATTCCTTTTGCAACAGTTGTAATATCTGGTTTTAAATCAAATAATTCACTTGCAAACATCTTACCACACCGTCCAAAGCCTGTTTGAACCTCATCCAAAATTAAAAGAATATTATTTTCTTTACAGATTTTTTCAACTTCTTTAAAATAGCTTTCATCTCCAGTCACGACTCCTCCTTCACCTTGAATTACTTCTAATATAATGGCTGCTGTTTCACTATTAATAGTTTCTTTTAATTCATCAAGATCTCCAAATTTAACATGTTTAAAACCTGATGGTAATGGTTTAAATGGTTCACTATATTTTAGTTGACCAGTGGCTGTCACTGCAGCTAAAGTTCGACCATGAAATGAGTTTTTAGCAGATATTATTTCTGTTTTTTTAGTATATTTCCTTGCTAACTTTATCGCTCCCTCATTAGCCTCAGCTCCACTATTTGCAAAGAAAACCTTTGTGTTGGGGATTAATTGAGTTAAAAGTTTAGCCAACTCCAATTGATTTTCATTATAATAAATATTCGAGCAATGAATAATCTTTTCACTCTGTTCTTTTAATGCTTTCAATATGTTTTGGTGAGCATGACCAAGATTATTAACAGCTATGCCAGCAAAAAAATCCAAATATTCCTTTCCATTATTATCCCAAACCTTAACACCTTTTCCATGGGAAATAGCTATTGGTTGGCGGGAGTATGTATTCATTATATATTTTGGATAATTTTCCATTATTTCTTCATTTTTCATATAAACATCCCATATTTAATTCATATATTATTAAATAAATATTATTTAATTAAATTTCTATCTTTTTACTAAATATTATTATTTTTAAAAATATTTTAATTATAATGTTTAAATAGTGTTCTGTAAATTATATAATATTAAGTTTAATAAGTGTTTTGTGAAATTAAATATTTTGAGCTTAATTTCCAAAAATCTTCGATTTTTGTAATTATGAAAATCTTCGATTTTCAGTAATTAAAAAATATAATTCTAATAATTTTTTAAATTTGATTAAAATTCTTAAATTTCATTTAATTATTTAAAATAATTAAAGTAACTCATTATATTTGTTGTTATAGTTTAATCAGATTCTTTCTTGGACAAACTTAGGAATAGCATGTTTAAAAGGATCAAAAGTGTTTGAATTTTTAACTTCAACACATCTCATAGATACCTTACTGTGCAGAGAACTTGGTAACCTTAGTATCCTTTTCAAATCAATTGTGACTTTTCCATCAGCCATTGACAAATTAATTCTTGCCATAGCATCTAAAAGATTTTCATATCGTCGTGGACCAATTTTAGATCTAAATATTCCCAATTGATAATTCCCATTCTTGTCTTTTTCTATTTGATTTCTGTTTTTAATAATATCTTTCAATAATTTGGGATTTATCCCTTCTATTTTTTCTTTACCAGTGATATGGCAAATATTTCTAACAAGATTGTTATTAAAAAGGTTTGTGTAACCTAAAGGTATGTCTCTTCTCTCTTTTGTGGGAACACCAGCCCCCACAACATATTTCAAAACCTCCCCTCTAAGTTCTGCTTCTTCCTCCATTATAAATTGATCAAGAACTCTTATATGATATCCACGACCAGAATAAACAAGATGAATATTTTTAAGTCCCAAATCTCCTTTTAAAGTATCAATATATATTCGTGCAAGTTCTAATGCTTCCCCTAAACAAATTTCACAAACATTATCACAGTTACACGATCTTATTGGCATATCTTTTGCATCAATATCAAATACAAACTCTGATTTCTGCCAATCCTGCCTATGTTTTGGTTCATTATAAAAAGCAACCGAAATATATCCTGCAAAAGGTGTTTTTGCTCTTAAAAACTTTTTAAGAACTCTTTCATTAAAGAAAACTTTATATCTGTCATTAGGACCAGTCCCATTATGATCAAATCCAAACTCTCTTTTATGAATATTTTCAGTTATAAACTTCGGAAGATCCTTAACTGACCATTCTTCACGATAGTATTGCCTTCTTTCTTTGAGTGTTGATGGTTCGAAAATAAAATCACCATTTTATGAATTGAATAAGAAAAAATTTTATAGGATTTATTTAAAGATTTTAGGGTGATAGAAATTAAGTAAAATTTCAATGGGAGATAATGCTTATTTTAGCTTACAGTATATGTGAAACATATCGAAATCTAAAAGTATAAAATTATTAATCATTAAAATAAAAATAAATTCTCTATTAAACTTAAAATCTAAATAAAACTGCGAACCTCCCATGAAAAATTAAGAAATTCTAAAAAAGTTTTAAATTACTTTATTCCAACAATAACTATTTATTACTTTATTATTTTTTTAAATTCAAATTTTAAATCATTTAATATTCTAAATAAGTATCATTAGAAATTAAATTTTGTTTTAAAGAGTTTAATCATGATTTAATTTTTACTCATTTAATAAAAGTTAATTATTCTTAAGATTGTTTAATTTTTAATTTAAGAACCTATTAAACTTTTCAAAAGTTTGGTTGAAATCTTTGATTTTTCTGCATCAGATTAATTTATATTTTAATTAAAACATTGATTTTATTACATTAAATCACAAAATTTATTTAAATCAATGCAAATAAAGAAATGAGTTTGTAAATTAGTACATATTATAAATATTTTATTTATTTTTTTGCTCTTATTAAACCTTTTCTTAGATAAGGAGGATTAAATTCTCCAAAATAAGTAAAAATCATGTATCCATTCGAAAATTCACATTCAAATCCTATGTCATTCAAAATTTTATTTATTTTTTCACCATCGTCTTGATTATGATATGTGCAAATAGCTATTTTTAAGTCTTCCTG
>JAISTD010000157.1 GCA_031272765.1 Candidatus Methanovirga australis
TTTAACATGATCTTCTTTGACTGTTATTTCTGCACCCATCTTTGTTAGAATATCTAAAATTAGTTTATCTCCTTGCTTAGATTCTTTAAATAAATTTTTAATTGTGACTTCTCCACCAAGAATAGCTATTGCAGATAGGATATATGAAGCTGAAGTGTAGTCTCCTTCAACCCTGAAATCTGTTTTATGATATTTTTGGGGTTTTACAATGAATGATGTAGTTTCAATATTATCATTATTATTTTCACTCTCTAAATATTCATTTTCAGATGATTTTACTTCTACATAGACACCAAATTTTTCCATAACATCAATTGTCATTTTAGTGTATGATTTTGAAACGAACTCACCTGTAACTTCAAGTTTAACACCATTTTTAGTAATTGCTCCAGACATCAGTATGGATGAAATGAATTGAGAGCTTATATTGCCTTCGATGGATGTTTTTCCTCCAACAAGCCCTGATTCGATAACTATTGGCGGTTTTCCATTGTTTTTCAACGATTTCACTTTTATTCCTAATGGCCTTAAGGCATTTAAAAAAGTTTTCATAGGTCTATTTTTCAGAGAGTTATCTCCAGTAAGCAATACCTTATTTTTAGATAATCCTGCAATTGAAGTCATAACTCTCAATGTTGTGCCAGAATTCTTCAAATCAATTGGTTTTTTAGAGAAATTTTCTATCTTTTCAGTACCAGTTATTTCTAAATAGTTCTTGTCTTCATTTTTAATATATTTAATTTTAGCCCCAAGACATTTACAGGCTTTTATTGAAGCTTCAATATCTTCAGAAATCAAAGGATTATAAATTTTTGAAGTTCCTTTTGTAAATGAAGCTATTATGATAGCTCTATGACTATAACTTTTAGATGGAGGTGCTTCAACAGTTCCTCCAATGTTATGAGTATTTTTAATTTTCAGAAACATTAACAACCTCCTACTTAAATAGTATAAATCATTAATTAAGTATAATATTTCTCGTTAGTTAAGTATAATAATTTTAAAAATAATTTCTTGCTACTTTATTAAAAAATAATTAATTGTAATTCTGTTAAATCAGTATAACATTGTTGAAAATTTGTTAGTTAGATATTTTAAATAATAATAATTAAAATTTAATACTATGATAATTAAATTTGTATAATTAAAATTTATAATCTAAATTAAAAAGAAATGATAATGTTTAAACTTAATACTATTTAAAAGTTACAATAAAAAGAATTTTAATATATAAATAGATAAATATAATAATATTAATATGAAACAATAGTTAGTATGAAATGATAATTAAGTTATTGATAATTTAGGAACATTTAGAAAGTACTGATTTTTAATTTTTTCAAAATTTATTATTTAAAATTCAAATGAAAAAATTTATAAATAAGTTATATTATAAATAATAGTAATGTTAGTTTGTATGTAATAAGTCTATAATTTTAAAAATCATATTATTTGATATAATAATTTTAGAATGAATCTAATTCTAAAAACACTGTTAAATAAATTAACTATAATAAACTGTTATTATTATAACTATTAAATAAAATATAGGAATATAATATTTTAATCCATAAATTTGAGTTAAAACTTTCTTTGATTAGGTTTAAATTTTGTTTTTTAAATTTAGAAAATGAATTCTTTTTTTTAGATGAGTTCAAATTGTAAAAATCTCATGTTTTTATTTAAATTTGTAAAATAATCAGTTAATTAGGACAGTATTTTAATTATTATATTATCAAATCAAAGATTTTTAAACTTATAAAATCAAAGATTTTACAAATAATAAAAAATCAAAGATTTTTAAACTTATAAAATCAAAGATTTTATAAATAATAAAATTATCATAAATAAATATAAAGTAGGTAATGTAATGAGAATAATGGTTCAAGGAAATATTGGAGGTAGGGTATATGAAGAACCTTTCTCTAAAGGGGTTCTTTCAAGATCATTAACACAGGCAGAAATGGATCCAAGTAGAGCTTATTCCTTAGCAGATTCCATTCACTCTAAGTTAAAAAAAGATAAAGTATTTTTAATCACTATTGATGATCTTGTAGGTTTGGTTTTAAAAAATTTAGAAAAGGAAGACTCTGAAATAGCTGAGAAATATGTCTCTTGGAGACAAATAAAGAAATGTTCAGAACCATTAATTATTTTAATTGGCGGTGCTTCTGGTGTTGGGACATCATCAATAGCCTTCGAAATATCTAATAGGTTAGGTATTAAAAACACGATTAGTACAGATATGATTAGAGAAGTAATGCGTAAAATAGTCTCAAAAGAGTTAATTCCTGTTTTACATGAATCAAGTTTTAGCTCCTATAAAGGTCTTAGAGTACCTCCTCCACCAGAAATCGATGAAATTTTAGTAGGATTTAAAGACCATGTTGACACTGTATGTGTTGGTGTGGATGCTGTTATTGAAAGGGCTCTTAAAGAAGGTATTAGTATTGTTGTTGAAGGTGTACATGTTGTTCCTGGTTATATAAATGAAAAATTAACTAAACATCATAATGTGAGAATGTTTACTCTTACTGTTCCTGATGAAGAAACTCATAAAGGAAGATTTCATTCACGATGTAGACAAATGTGGGCAAGAAGACCTTTACAAAAATATTTGGACAATTTTTACGCTATTCGAAAAACCCATAAATTCATTGAGACACAAGCAAAAAAGTTTGGTGTTCAAGTGATTGAGAACATAGATGTGGTCACGACAATAGATGCTATAATGAAAGATATTAGTGAAAATTATGCTGTATTTAGCAGTGATGAAAATCTTGATGAAACCGAACTCATGAAACTAACTAATTCATAATATCTTCGTTGGAGGAGTAGCAATGTTTAAAGATTTAAAAGTTGAAGATTTAATGACTACAGATGTTATTACAACAGTAAAAGATGAAGATGTTGTTTTCGCATTTGAAAAATTGATGAAAAATAAAATAAGTGCTTTACCTGTTGTAGATAGCAGTGAATTAATAGGTTTAGTTAGTGCTACTGATTTAGGACATAATTTGATCTTAGATCATTATAAGTTAGGTACAAAGGTTGAAAATGTAATGATAATTGATGTTAAATCAGTTAGTCCAAAATCAACTATTCAAGAGGCTATTACTTTAATGAGTGAAAATATTCCTGATAGTACTATTTTCAATCAACTACCTGTTGTTGAAGGCAATGAACTGATTGGAATACTTTCTGATGGAGATATTATAAGAGCTATTAGTGATAATTTATAAATCTGTTGTTTGGTTGTAAATTTTGTTGATTTATAAAATCATTGTTTGAAATAAATTTTTCAATAGTAGTTAAGTTTATATATGATTAATACCATAATATTATATGGCTAGACTGGAGGGTTAGAGGTCCTCTGTAAGCACAAACCCCTCTTTGGTGCAGTCGAAATTCAAAGGGCGGCTTTTTGAATAAATAATTGCCTGTTAAGTCGATATAGAGACTTCGTCCTACAGGATTAATGGTCATATAGTCTTAACTGGAGGGTTAAGATCAAATATGTTTATTATGGGAATGTGTTAGGCATGGAAATGAGCAGCTCTACTGTAAACAGTTGATGCTTGTAGATAAACGGGGTGGAGTTGATTTCTCAGATCACTTTTATTTATGATCTAAGTCCACCTTTGAATGTGCCAATATATTTGCTTTGTTATTTTATTAACTATTTGTCGGGGTGGCCCAGCCTGGTACGGCGTCGGACTGCTAATCCGATGATCCTTTGGATCACACGGGTTCAAATCCCGTCCCCGGCGCTATCTTTTTTACTATATTTTTAAAAACAACATATTTTTAAGATAATAACTACTCATTTCTAAGGGTAATAGTCATTCCTGTTGTATAAATTTTATCTAATCCTTTCGAATATCTACAACCTTTATCCATTGTATTGATGAGATTATCTTTCTTAGCATACGATTTATAATGATTCCATTTAAATTTTTAAATTAAATTATATCTTCTAAAATACCTTTAAATTAAATTTAAATAATGATATATCAAATATTAAAATTACCAAAAATCAAAAATTTTTGTAATTATGAAAATCTTCGATTTTCAGTAATCCAAAGGATTTTCAGTAATCCAAAGGATTTTCAGTAATTTTATAAATTTATAAGATTTCAAAAATGACTATTTTTAATTATTTTTATTTCTTTAATTGGTTTAATTTTAGTTATAATGACTTTATTCATATTCTTTGGAATAGGTTTAATATTTGAAGCTATCTGATAAAAATATTCAAATAAATATCTAAAACAATGTTTTGTAACGAGCTTCTTTCAAAATTTTATATTCATTTAATATAAGGTTTAATTATATCTCTAAGTTCTTGTCCAGAATTATTCATAATTTTAACCTTTAAGTTTTATTTTCTATTTTTTGCTCTTATTAAACCTTTTCTTAAATAAGGGAGTGTAAATTCTCCAAAACAAGTTAAAATCATGTATCCATTCGAAAATTCACATTCAAATCCTATGTCATTCAAAATTTTATTTATTTTTTCACCATCGTCTTGATTATGATATGTGCAAATAGCTATTTTTAAGTCTTCCTG
>JAISTD010000006.1 GCA_031272765.1 Candidatus Methanovirga australis
TCTGGTGTTGAAAGAGCAATGAAAGCAAAAGGGTTAGATGATGTAAACATCGTTGCTTTTGGTGGTGATGGTGGAACTGCAGATATTGGTTTTCAATCACTTTCTGGTGCTATGGAAAGAGGTCATAATTTAATATATATATGTTATGATAATGAAGCATACATGAACACTGGAATACAAAGAAGTGGGTCCACTCCATTTGGAGCATCAACCACAACATCTCCTGCAGGAAAGAAAAGTTTTGGTGAAGATAAACCTAAAAAGAATATGCCATTAATAATGGCTGCTCATGGAATACCTTATGTGGCTACTGCATCTATTTCCTATCCAGAGGACTTTATGAGAAAAGTTAAAAAAGCATCAGAAGTCGATGGTCCTTGTTACATTCACTTAAATCAGCCTTGTACCACAGGTTGGGGATATGAACCATCAAAAACCATAGAATTAGGAAGATTAGCTGTTGAAACTGGATCATGGATGTTATATGAAGTGGTTAATGGAGAATTTAAATTAACATACAAACCTCAAGTTAGAAAGCCAATAAAAGAATATCTAAGTGCTCAGAAGAGATTTAAACATCTACAAGATAAAGAAGTAGAGACAATCCAAGAATATGTAGATCAGCAATGTAAAGCAGTAGGAATTTAAAGGAGGGATCACCTTTGGAGAAGATAACGATTCAGTCAGACTTGTGTGATGGTTGCTTAGATTGTGAGCACACATGCACTGGGCTTTATGGAACATCAAGGATTACTATTAAAGAATTTGATTCAAGCCATTATCCTATTATCTGTCAGCAATGTGAAAATGCTCCTTGTGCAATTATATGTCCAACTGATGCAATGGAACAAGATAATGTAAATACTGAAAAATGTATTGCTTGTGGATTATGTGTAATGGTTTGTCCCTTTGGTGCTGTTCATATTCATGATAAAAAAGCCAATAAGTGTAATAGATGTAAAGGAATTGGTGAAGAGCCAGGGTGTATACAATCATGTTCTAAAAGAGCTCTTGCATTAATAGATACAGATTTGTTTGCTACACAAAAACAAGAAGAATATCTCAATAAAGTGATGAGTATGGAGAAAAGACCTAAGAAGAGTTTTATTGGTGTTCTTGAAGCTACTGTAAAAGCAAATAAGCTTTTAAACAAAGAATAATGGAATGATGTGATGTAAATGAGAGAACTAATTGCAAACCCTGAACTATGTATTGATTGTATGAAATGTGAAAGAAACTGTCCACAGAATGCTATTAGAGTTCATGATGGAGTTCCATTATTCTGTATGCACTGTAGCCCAGAAAAAGCACCTTGTTTAAATATTTGTCCAGAAAATGCTATAAGAGAACTTGGTGGAGCTATTATCATAGATTCGGATATATGTATAGGTTGTGGAATGTGTAGGGATGTGTGTCCGATTGGAGCTATTTCAATGGATGTTGATGGATTAGCAACTAAATGTGATCTTTGTATTAATGAAGATAGTCAACAATGTATTGATAGCTGTCCAACAGGAGCATTGACCAACGATTCGTCTCACATAGTCGCTACAAAGCAAAGTAAATTCATTGAAGAGCTAAAGAAATTAAAGATTTAAATTCTGAATCTTTATTCATTTCTCTTTTTTTCTTTTAACTTTTCCTATTTTTTAATTTCAATTTTTTAATTTCAAAAATACTAAAAATATTTTCTTACTCTTATTATCAGTTTTTATTCATCTAATATGTTCTTATTCCTGTGATATCTTCATTAAATGGTTATTTATAAGAATTAGTTAGAGTTGAACCTTAATTCATTTTTATTATTATTTTTAATTAAGTATATAATCTTATAATTATAAATCAATAATAAAATAATAATAAATTTTATAAATGAATATTAAAAAACTGTAAGTTATTATTAAAAAGTTATAATCATTGAATAAAAAAATTTAATTGTAAAAATTTGTATTTTATCATAAAAAAAAAGATTCGAATATCTGGAGATTTTAAAAGAAAAATTATGGGATTTGAGTGTCATGGAGAATAGTGAAATGGAGAATAATAAACTCATGGTTAATCATTGTGATATATTTATATCTGCTTTAGATGATAGGAAAGGTGAAATAGAGTTTATTTTAAAAATTATTGAGAATTATAAAAACAAAAAATGCCAAATATGAGATTCAACATTGTTGGAAATAGCTATGTTAAAACATTAATCAATAAAAATAGTGAAAATGTGACTTTTGATGAGATAAAATGCAATGAAAAAGATTTTGATGCTTATATCGGAATTATTGGAAACAAAATTAAGGATTCAAACTATCCTAATATTGATCTTAAAAATGATTTTAACTATGCTGATTCGAATTATGAATCAATTGATTTATTAATGTTCATTTTATCTTCTAATGAAAATATTGATGAAGATGATATAATAAAAGATGAAGATATTTATGTTGTAAAAAATAATGAAGTTCATGACTTTAAAAAAGATATTAAAAAATTTCCGTATTTTCCTGAGTCATATAAAAATATTGAAGAATTTAAAGATGTGGCTGAATTTGAAGTGAAATCATTATTAGATGATCTTTGTGATGAATTTAAGTTGTTTAATGAAGTCATAAATAGGGATATATTTAATAATGATGAAGAGGATTTTGATTCTGTAGAAGTTGCTAAAAAGATTTTTCTTAAAGGTTTAGATTTAGGTGAAAATGATGAAATACCTGATGATGTAAATCCTATGATAAAAAAATTGTTGGAAGATTGGAAAATGAAAATATGATGGAATATGATGATGATTTGGATTTTGATGATGATAAAAGTTCAATAAACTCTTTTGAATCCAACAATAGTGATGATAATGAAATAGTGATGAATTTCTTTAATGCATTTGAGTCTGGTGAGAATATATTTGATTTGAGTAAGAATATTATTGTTAATTTTGTCGAATTTTTATTTTTAGCAACTTATTCAATTGAAAAATTCATGACTTATGTTCCTGAAGGAGATGAAGAAGAAAAAGAACTCTATATATATCTGGAAATATGTTTTCTGATGATTTAGAACATCTTTTAAATCTATTTGAAGAAAATGTGATTAAAAATCCTGATTTTGATAAAATCATAAGTGACCCACAATCTTATATTGAATCTCTTAGTTCAAGTTTAGATGTTATGGAGAAGGACATGTTAAACTTATTGAAGGATAGTCATGATGGTTTTATCCAGTTAGAAGAAAGTTATGGAGCTATTATCACATATATGAAAGGTTTATATGAATTATCTAAAGAGGAAATGGATAAAGAATATGAAGTTCTTCTCTCAGAACTTGTAGATAATATAGGATTGGTGTTGAAACATATTAAAACTATTAATACTTGTACTGGGAAATTAATTTTCTGATTTAATGTTTTAAAAAGTTTGTTATAATTTGTATGATGTTTACAATTTAAATTAAAATGGTGTTTAAATGAATATTGGTGTATCTACCTCGGCTTCTCAAGGAAAAAATATAGTTGACTTACTAAATTACTTGGATAATGAGAATATTGATTATGTTGAGTTTTTGTATGAATATCCAAACAGAGACATAAATTCTAAGTTTCTTGAAAGCTATTCCTTTAGTTATACTGTTCATTCACCAATATCTGATATGAACATAGCTTCTTTAAACCCTAACCTAAGACAAACCTCTGTAAATGAAGTGAAAAAATCCATTGATTTAGCAAGTGAGATTAATGCCAATCTCACGGTTGTTCATCCAGGGATTATATCCTTTTTAGGAAGACTTTATAAAGAAAAAGTCATTGAATTAGCCCATAACTCTATAATGGAATGTTTTGATTATGGACAAGACTCAGGAGTTAAAATATCAGTTGAAAACATGCCTAACATTGATGGTCACTTGTATCAAGATCCTTCGCAGCTAAATAAGTTTTTAAAAGTGAGTAATATAGATATGACTTTAGATATTGGTCATGCTAACACAGTGATTAAAAAAACTGATCTGTTTTTTGACACGATAAATCACATACATTTGTCTGATAATAATGCAGATTCTGATCATCACTATCCTTTGGGTCAAGGCAACATTAATTTTAAAGATGTCTTTTCTACTTTATCCAAGCATAAGTTTAATGGAATATATATTGTTGAGATGAACAATATGGAAGATGTGAAAAAAAGTTTAGATTACTTAAAAAAGATAAATATTTTAAATTAGATATTTTAAATCAAAATTACTCTCTCAAATCATTTTATTATTATAGTCATTTTTGAAAATATTATAAATTTATAAAATTACTGAAAATCCTTTGGATTACTGAAAATCGAAGATTACTGAAAATCGAAGATTACTGAAAATCGAAGATT
>JAISTD010000217.1 GCA_031272765.1 Candidatus Methanovirga australis
TTTGCAATATCAATCTGTTTTTTGCCTTCATACAAGGCTTAAAAGTACTTTAGCACGAATTATTTCTCTGGATGGTTTAATAAACTCTTCTAAATTTTTTTTATCTTCATCATTAAGACCAAATTTTTTATTTTTCATATTATAATATATTACATACCATATAAAGTCATACAATTATTTTGTCTTGACATTAGTTATTAGTTAAATAAATTTTTAGAGGTAAATTTTGAGGAAATTTTTGTTTTAGTGCCACGAAAAACTTAGACAAATCTCTGATTTGCCATTTAATAAAGTTTCTCCTATTATCCTCTTGATGAACCTTTTTTTAAAAAGGTTCTTAGGATTTTATGAATCCCAGAACCATATTGAGCCGCTTTTTTTGGTCTATGGGCAATATAAGATGGAACACCTAAGTCAATAGCTAGATCCCTAAGAATATGTTTTCTAAGTTTATCATTAGAAGATTCAATTTTAAATTCAACTGGTAAAGATAATGCAAATCTTACGAAGTCCTTATCTAAAAAAGGAGATCTGAAATTCAGATTATTAAAATTAGCTATTGCAATATCCCTTTTTAAATTGACTTCATACATAAACTCAATATCTTTTCTAAATTCATCATTAAGGAAATTTTTATTTTGGGCATAGATGTTTAGATATCGATTGTATCCACCAAATAATTCATCAGCTCCCTGACCTGTTAAAATTGTTTTCAGTCCTTCATCAACAGCTAATTTTGATGTTAGATACATGGTCATTCCAACACCATAATCCATGATACTTCCTTTTTCAATTATGTTTAAAAAATCTTCAAATTCAGATTTTATGGTTTCTTCGTTTACTACACTATATCTTAAGTCTAAATTTAAGTCTTCAGCTATTCTTTTACTAATTTCAAGGTCTTTAGAATTTTCAACTCCCACAGTAAATAGCTTAATATCTAACTTTCCATTGTCTTTTAATGTTTTAGCTATTGTTGTACTATCAACTCCACCAGAGAAAAATAAACCTACTTCCTCTAACCCATCTATTCTCGTATTGACAGATTGTTTAAGAAGTTGGATAAGATTATTTTTTGATTCATTATAATTTAAACTATTTCCATTATTTAAATTATTATTGGTTATTCTTTTCCACGGGGGATTTAATGGGGGATATAATTCATTATTAAACATCACGTATCCAGGTTTAAATGTTTTAATATCTGAAATCCTTTCACTTTTTAGTGTTTTCCTGTTGTTTGTAAATAATAGTTTATTATTTTTTCCATAGTAAAGAAGATAAGAACCAATAACATCTCTTGATATTGCTGTATTTTCACTATCAGATATTGAAAAGACAAAGTCTCCATTAACAATCATTGAAGCATATAAAATAGCTGTTAAGAAATTAAATTCTGGTTTAATAGAACCATCATCACTAAAGACAAATTCATAGTCTTCATTCTCTTTAAACTGATTAACAAGATCATTTACTTCATTGTTTAATAATAAATATATTAGGTGTAGTAAAAGTTCACTGTTATAAAGATAATGCATGTCATAATAGCTATTTAAAAACTTATTAATCTCTTCATGATTGTATATTTCTCCGTGAAAACTAAGTTTTAAGCCTTGATTCATGTCATAATCTGAAAAATATCTATTATTTACCATATTTATTATTTATGGTTTTTTCATTTATAAATTTTTGATGTTTGTTAATATACATTCTAAATATTTTTAATCTGCTTTATATTCTTAATTTTTAATTTATTTATTTAAAATATATCATTTTTTTTATAAATATTTGAATTTAAAAATAGTCAATAGTATATGATAATTGGTTAAAAAAATAACCAATACTTTGAATAATATAATTCTAAGAATTGAGTGAAAGAATGGATAATGAAAAATTAATTGATTATATTTGTGATAACTTTAGACAATGCTTTAATTTTAGCTGAAAATTTATCTAATAATCAAGATATAAAGTATAGAGACATGTATTTTAAAATTAAATGCACGTAGATAATTTTTTATTTATGCATAAACTCCCATATAAATATATCAGTAAATTAAAGAGCCACCATCAAAAAATATGGGATAAAAATATGAATATATTTATATAGTGTTAGGATAATAATAATTATTAAGGTTTTCAATATTTTTCATCGATTAAATGATTTTGATGGAGTTTATAGAAACTTTTCTTACTAACAATTAAGTAATATAAAAGTTTAGATAGTGCTTTAAATGAATATTTGTGATTTAGTGAATGTTAAAATTAAATTAAGTATGATGATTGGTTTAATAGCTATTGTTTTCGAATCAGCTAATCTTGGCATATTCTTAAGTAATTTATCATATAACATTCCATGCATGGCAATTAGTACAACTATTTTATCAATTATTTTAGGCTTAATTGCAATCTACTTAACCAAGATTAATAAAAGAATAGCTGGTTTGGAATACTTTCTCGCTGGTTTAGCTCCACTCGTTACAACTACTAATTTAAGTTATAGTGGTTTTATTATTTTTTCATTAGCCACCATTGTAGTATTATTAGATGATTTTGGATTAGGTGATCTAAATGGAGAATAAATTGAGATTAATTCCGATTGTTAGTATTGTTCTGTTAATTATTGTGCCTATCTGTGGTAGTATGGCAACAGACCATATCAGAACTTTAGAATTAAATGATAATAAAAATAGTCTTAGTGTTACAGATTTAAAATTCAGTAAACAGGCATCTTATGGTTCAACATATTATAATATAGATGGTTATTTAAGTTCAACTAAACCATTTGATAAATTGGATGTAAAAATCCTGTATTTTGATAATGATGATGTATGTCTTGGTAGTGATATTGTAACTCAACCAAACACAGAAATAAAAGCTGGTTACAAATATAGCATACATAATTCTCAGATTGCTGGTGGTAAAGCCACAAAAGCAGAAATTGTGATTAGTATGAATAATAAATATACAAGTGATAAGGATGTTTTGTTCTATAAAATGATAGATGCATCCTAATTTTTTCTTTTAAAACCGTATTATAAATAATAATGTTTATTCTTAATTTATGTTATTTTATCAGAATTCTTTAAATTAAATTTTAATACTTTATATTAAATATTAATTATTTTATAAGATTATAAACAATTTAAATTATAAATTAATATATTTTAAAACAATGATAATTTAATAGAATACTCAATCAATCATTAATTCAGAATAATAACAATATAACTCATTTGTTCTTATCATTCAGATTATTTGGTGGAATAAATCCTCCTCTTAACATGAAATCTAACAAAACCATCGATAAACTTGATTCAGCCACTGTGGTTACTCTTGGACAGATGCAAGGGTCATGGCGACCCTTTATATCAATTTCAACATCCTTCATATCCTCTAAATCAACAGTTCTTTGAAGAACACCAATTGAAGGAGTTGGTTTAATAGCTATTCTTACTATAACGGGCATACCATTGCTCATACCACCAATAATTCCACCAGAATTGTTAGTACTTGTTTTAACATTAGATCCTTCTATATAAAATTCATCATTCGCCTCACGACCAGTCAACTCAGCTATTTTAAAACCAGAGCCTATTTCAACACCCTTAACTGAACCAATATTCATTAAAGCTTTAGCTATTTCACCATCCAACTTTCCAAAAACAGGTTCACCAAGTCCAATTGGAATGCCAATAGTTACCACCTCAACCACACCACCAACAGAATTACCGTTTTCTTTTAAACTTAAAATTCTCTTTTCCATAAGCTTAGCAGCATTAATATCAGCACATCGAACATTATTACTTTTAGAATACTCTTCAATTAAATCTAAATCTACTTCTTTGGCTTTAATATCTCCAACTTGCCTAACATGAGCAAACACTTTAATATTATAATTGGATAATATTTTCTTAGCTATTGCTCCACCAATAACATTTCCAATTGTTGTTCTCCCACTTCCACGACCTCCACCATAATAATCATAGTTTCCATACTTAGAAATCCAGGTGAAGTCTCCATGACTTGGTCTTGGCTTATTTTTAAGATATTCATAATCTTTAGAAGATTTGTTCTTATTAAAAACAATGGCTGTTATTGGAGTTCCATCTGTCTTTCCATCAAAAACCCCAGATAATATCTTAATCTTATCATACTCATTTCTACTTGTTGTTAATTCACTTGTTCCAGGACGTCTTTTATCTAACTCCACTTGAATATCTTCTTCACATAATTCAAGATTAGCTGGACAACCATCAATCACTGCCCCAATAGCTTTTCCATGACTTGAACCAAAAGTTGTGACTTTAAATACTTCTCCTGTAGCGTTTGTCAAAAAATCACCTTTATTTTTATAATTTTAAATTTATTTCATTCTTATTTGTAAATTAAGTTTAAAATAGTAACCATCTTCACCATCAATTTTATATAAATCTCCAGTTTTATATCTGTTAGTACTTCCAGTTTCAAATTTAGTATTCTG
>JAISTD010000236.1 GCA_031272765.1 Candidatus Methanovirga australis
AAAATATCTTCAAACATGACTTATTTCACTATTAAATAATTGTAAAATTAATTATATTAATAAATATATTATTTAATTAAATAAAACTTGAAATAAAATAATATTATATTTATTTAAAAGGTCCATTACTTAAAAAAATTATGTCAAGGACTATATTTAATAATTTTATTCAATTTAAAAAAATTAACTTTTAAACAAACTAAAATAAGAAATAAAATTTTATTATAAATCTCTTAAAGCTTTATCCAACTTAACTTTCAAAGGAGTTGGATTATGGAATACCCTTGCAACAATCATTTTAGCCTCTGTATTCTCACTAACAATATTGACATAATCTTCTAACAAATCAGCATCCTTTTCAAATATTAAAGCTATTGACTTTGTTTTAAGAATATGATAAAAAGTCACAAAGTAAGATGCTGCAGCATCTTTATGAACAAATCCAAGTAACAAATCATAGCTATTCTCAGTTAAATTATCCAATGCTTTTTCTATGTTCAATTTATTATGAAAATAATGATTTTCAGGATCAGAAACTTCCAATAACTTAATTGCTGCAGGATTAGCAGCTATTGTAACATCATACCCCATTTGAGTTAATTTGTAGGAGGAATATAATGTTAAAGGAGTTTGAGACGGGGCTTCAGGACAACCAATTAATATCAATGCTTTTTTCATATTATACAACTTTTCTAAATATTTAAATTAAATTTTATTAATACAAATTACTGATAAATTATTCACGTTTTAAAGATATTGAATGAGCCAAAACCATAGATGCTAAGAAAATAAATGTGACTAATGCCAATCCATTAATAGATCTATTAGATATAAATAAACCTAATAATGCTTGGGCTATAAAAGCAGTTAAAGAACCCATTAATAAAACTTCTCTACCTAAATACAATTTATTGTTTTTCTCTCTTTTTCTACGATATAATGTTAATAACTTTAATCCAATTAATATAGTAACAATTGTAAAAGCCAATAAACCTATTAAACCAAGATAACCAAAGTCATAGGAATATCCCATAATCCCTGGGAGCATATAGTCAATTTGATCTTTCCTATTGATTAAGCCATAACCAAAGAATAATGGGAATGGAAGTCCAAACATCAAGATTAAAGAATAAGGTAAGGTAATATAACCATCCGCAAATCCAAGACCAGATGATTGCCAAAAGGTAGAATTGGGGTTATGACCAATTAAATAAGTATTTTCTAAAACCAATTTTATAGAAGCTAATGAGTTATCTCCAAGCCTATTCAATCTAAGTAACGGAGAGAAAACTTCCATAGATAATATTTTAGAAATTACCTCCAAAGATACGAACCCAATAACTCCAATTCCCAAAAACATTAAAATCTGTCTTAAGGTTATTAATGATTTTTCTCTAAAAGATTTAGATATTATTAAAAATCCGAGGTATAAACCTACAATCCACATTAATAAAAATGATCTGTGCATTAAAGCACCAAATATGGTTATAAGAGCTGTGATTACCATTAAAAATAGTCTTAATTTCCTCACATTAACTCCAGACTTTTCCATTATTTTTAAAGATGCGAATCCAGTTATAATCGTGAGTAATGCAATCTGTCCAAAAGTATGTATAAATTCATGGTGCCCAAGTTTTGCGAGTAACAAGAAGGCATCTACACCAAACAAAACTGTGAAGAATATGGATAGAAGCAATGAAAGTAATGTTACTATGCTTAATGAAATAGGGGCCAAATTCAATGCAAAAAACACGGTTGCAAACATTAAAATTCCTACTTCCAAAATAAATTGAAAATGATTCTCAGCTATTAACGGCATGATAAAGATCCCTAATTCTTATATAATCTAAATTCACATATAATCTTCTAATTTAAGCATATAAACATTATAAAGTAAAAATCTGTTTTTTTATAAAATTAATAAAAAGTAATTTAATATAAATTAATAAATACTGATAGTTTGATAATTACTAATAATTCTACTACTAATAACTTCTAATTTTTTAAATATAAATAATTATACTAAAATATCTATTATAAGTGGTATATATGGATAAGTCACTTATTGAGTTTTTGATTTAGCTATTTTATAAGCTAACTTTAAAGACCTTAAATAACCATCAACGCTCTGATCTCTACTTGTATCAATAAAAACATCATCGATACCCAAGGTAACAGCACCACAACTATTCCAAGAGTTGAGTAAAACTAACGATCTAAATATTATATTTCCAACAACACCATTTGGGCATAATATTAAGTTATTTTTCTCCCTAATAGCTCTTTCTAAAAGAATATAGTAATTCTTTACCTCAACGTCACTTAAGTCAATGTAGTTATCTTTTCTAAAAATGTCTACAAGTTTATTATAAAGTATTTCACTATCTTTAAGTGATTTATCAATCAAATCATTTCTTCCATAATCATCCTCTCTTCCAGAAGACAAAATAGCTATTTTAGGTTTTAAATTCATGGACTTTAAAAATCGTGAAGACACAATAGCTAAATCTACTTTTTCATCAAGAGAGTTAGCCTCGTCAATACCAACAGGAGTCAGTAAAAAATTATAATAATTATTATCTCTTTTTTCTTTAATATATGTTGCTCTATTCATTGGTTTATTATAATACTCCTTTATCATTTTCATTATTGAAGAAGATGGAAGAGAACCTCTTACAACACCATCAATTTTATTGGATATTAATGATTCAAATAGCTGTTCTTCTGAATCAACAATATCAATTTCTAAATCTTGGTTTATATTATTAATTTTTTCAACTGCTTTCAGTATATTTTTATTTTCACCAATACCAGCAATAAGTTTTATCATTTTTAAACCTTATAATCAATCAATAAATTCTAAGCTTTATCTTTATTTTTAAGAATAAAATTTAATACATTCATTGCTTTAAAATATTCTTTTATCATGTTCCATCGAATTAAATTCTTTTCTTTTTGCCTATAAACTAAATCTAAAAGGTATTCTTTCAGTTGAGCTTTAAGTTTTTCATTTTCATTAATCTTTTTATAAAGGGTTATATTACTATTCTAAATCGCTTGAAATCAAATAAAATAATAATTTAGGCATTAGTAAATTATTTGCATTCATTATAAAAACATGTTCATTGACAGCTATTTTTTCCATAAGGCATTGTATTAATGAAAACTGTTTTTCCAATAGTAGCACCATCTTCAGATAGCTGAATTTTCAATTAATTCTTCTTTTTAAAAATGATAATTAATAGTATTTATTATTATATTTAATAAAATATATTTTATCTTAGAGCAGATGAAGAGTAATGTTTAACTATTAAATTATTTAGCTATTAAAAAAATCTTCATCAAGTAAATCTTGAATTTCACTTGTAACCTTTTTAATATCTTCTTCTATCTCTTCAAGTGGTCTTGGAGGTTCGTATTTATAAAAATATCTGGTGAAATTAACTTCATATCCTATTTTGTCTTTTTGTCTATCCATCCAAGCATCGTTTTAATATTTTTTAACTTCATTGTTGAAGTAAGTATCTATATCAACTTTTAGATGAACTTTTTCTATATCTCTTAAATTAGGGTCTGGGTTTATATTTCCTTCACTGTCTGTTACATATTCTGCTGTATCATCATGTTTTGAAAGTTTTAAAATTATGTGTCTTTTAAATGTAGGCTTCAGATTAAAGCAATCCAATTCCTTTGAAACTAAATTATCAAGTTCATTGTAACTCTTTGTTATTCTATCTGGAATGTTTTTTGATGAATTCATTATTTGATTTTGTAGTTGCTTTCCTTCTAATTTTTCCTTTTCTTTTGTATTATTCTTTTTACTTTTTGAAAGTTTGTTAAATGCTGGTATTGAATATAGATTCTCCAATCTTTCATCATCCACTTTAAAGTTTAATTGTTGTGGTCTTTCTACAACCACTTTTGTGTATCCAAAGTCCTCATTATCATGTAATTTTTTTTTAAAAAATGGTCATAAAAAATGTGGAGTTTTTCATTCTGCAATTAATTAATAACAATATATTAATATATCTAAATTAATAAATATTTTATAATTCAATATAATTTTATAAATAAATTATAATAAAACAATTTATTTATATTTTTAATTAATATTTCAAGCTTAAATTAGGAATATTATTATTACATTAAATTACAAAAATTTTGTTTAAAATAATTAAATAAGAAAAATCAATGAATAATTATAATAAAAACATTCTATTTTTAAAAATGTTGAAAATTGGAAATCATCATTATATTTAAATTATTACTCAATTAAAATATTTAAATGAATAAACTTATATTATATTAAATTATATAAATAAAGTGAGGTATATGAAAAATATTGAAATTGTTTAGCACAACATATATCTTAAGCCATGCCAATATAGACATAAATCATGCCAATATAGACATAAATTTTATACATAACTTATAAAAGGTGATTAGATGAATTTTAGTGAAATTTTCTTAGATGCTCTTAAATATCCAACAAAAAATTATTTAAAATTAGTTATTTTAGGTATACTTTGTTTTATACCTGTTATCCCAATGTTATGCATATCTGTTTTATATGGTCCTAATAACATTAGTTTAGATGGTTTAGTCATAGGGCTTGGATTATTATCTGCTGTATTATTCTTAGTTATTTACCTATTTATTTTTGGATATCTTTTTAGTATAGTCAAAAACACGGTAGAAAACAATGACGGCTACCCAGAGTTTAAATTCCTTGATAATTTTGTGGATGGAATAAAACTTGTTATTATTCAATTTGTTTATTTCATAATTCCAAGTATAATCTCATTTATATTAGTAATAGTTTTTGTTGGTTTAAATATGGATGCACTATCCTTATTAACTTCTAATTTGAATAATAATACATTAAATAATGCAGCAAACATAAGTGCCTTTTTATCAAGCAACATGGGACTAATAATCCCAATTTTAGTCTTTCTTGTAATCTCTGTAATAATATTTGCATTGTTTACATTATTGAGTATTATAGCAATTGGAAGATTTGCAAAAACTGAAAATTTTGGTTCTGCTTTCCAAATCAAAGAAGTTTATAATAAAATTGCTTCAATTGGAATAATAAGGTACATTGGTTTGATTGTTGTGATGGATATAATTGTCATTATAGTAGCTTGTATAAGTGATATTTTCAATATGGTTCCATATATTGGAATTATAATATCTTCCATTATCATAGATCCTTACATATATATTTTCGGTTTTAGAGTTATGGGTTTAATTTATAATGAAGGTGAGTCCGAAGCAATTACTGAGCCAATTGAATTTACAGATTAGATAATTTCTTTTTCTATTCTTTTTTTATTTTTTTTATTAATTGATTAAACTTTTTTTAAAGATTTTTAAATAGTATTAAGATTATGATTATTTTAGTATTATTTTTCTAATTGTCAACTACATCATTTATCTGCTGTCAACTACATCATTCATCGACATAAATTATTTATCAACCTATCATTTTGAGCTATTATATCAATTAAAAATTAATTATTAAAAATAAGTTAAAATAAAAAATAGTTAAATAAAAAAATAAGTAAAAAATAAAAAAACTAAAGAGAATCATATGATAGTGAAAGCATTAGTTGATGAATTAAAGATTGAAAAATGGCAAGTTGAAGCCAGCATCAAACTTATTGACGAAGGAAATACCATACCTTTTATAGCAAGATATCGTAAAGAAGTTACTGGTTCTCTTGATGATGAAATCTTAAGAAAATTTGAAAAACGATTAAAATATCTAAGAAATCTTCAAGAAAGAAAAGAACAAATACTTCAATCAATTGAAGAACAAGGAAAATTAAATGATGAATTAAAATTAGTTATAGAAGAAACAAAGACTCTTGTTGAATTTGAAGACATATACAGACCATATAAACCAAAAAAAAGAACTAAAGCTCTAATAGCTAAAGAAAAAGGACTTGAAGGTTTGTCAAAAGTAATCTTAGAACAAATTACCAATGTTCCTATTTATGAAATTGCTGAAAAATACTTATCTGATGAAAAAGAGGTTTTTAGCATTGAAGAAGCTATTCAAGGAGCAAAAGACATAATAGCTGAAAACATTTCTAATAATGCCAATTTTAGAAGACTAATAAGAGAGGTTACATTTAAGTTTGGGGAATTAGATATTAAAGCTAAAGATTCTGATAAAACCTCAGAATATGAAATGTATTATGATTATAATGAAAAATTGTCTAAAATAGCTATTCATAGAATTTTAGCTATTAATCGTGGTGAAAAAGAGAAATTTTTAAAAGTGAGGGTGAAGGCTCCAGTAGAGGATATTATTGAATATTTAAATCGACATATTCTAATTGACTATAGTAAAAATAAAAATAATAAAAAACGGTTAAAACCAGAATATAATGAATTTACCAAAAACTTAATTGAAGAAACAATATTGGATTCATATAAACGCCTTATATCCAGCTCCATTGAAAGAGAAATTAGAGCTTATCTTAAAGAAAAGACTGAAGATAAATCTATAATTGTGTTTTCAAAAAATTTTGAGCAACTACTTATGCAAGGACCTATTCAGAACAAAGTGGTATTAGGTTGGGACCCAGCATTTCGTACAGGTTGTAAATTGGCTGTGGTTGATGAATTTGGAAAAGTTTTAGATACAGAAATTATATATCCAACAGAGCCTCAAAATAAAATTGAAGAATCCAAATTTATTGTACTGAAGTTAATTCAGGATTATGGTGTTAATATTATCGCTTTAGGAAATGGTACCGCATCAAGAGAATCTGAACAGATAATCTCAGATGTAATCAAGGGAAGTGATGTTCAATATGTTATAGTCAGTGAATCAGGAGCCTCAGTCTACTCTGCCAGCCAAATAGCAACAGAAGAGTCCCCTGACTTTAGTGTAGGTGAGCGAGGTGCTATTTCAATAGCAAGACGTTTACAAGATCCTTTAGCTGAACTCGTTAAAATAGATCCTAAATCAATTGGTGTAGGACAGTATCAACATGATATGGATCAGAGAAAACTTGATGAATCCTTGAAAAATATTGTGGAAAAAGTTGTTAACAATGTGGGCGTTGATTTAAACACTTCTTCAGTTTCACTTCTTAGCTATATTTCTGGTATAAGCTCTGCTGCTGCTAAAAACATAGTTAAGTATCGTGAAGAAAATGGGATTTTCAAAAGTAGAAAAGAACTTCTTAAGGTGTCTAAACTCGGTCCAAAAGCATTTAAACAATGTGCAGGATTTTTAAAAGTATATGGATCAAACAACTTGCTTGATATTACAACAGTTCACCCAGAATCATACAAAGCAACTGAAAAATTGATTGAAAGTTTAGGTTATGAGTTAGATGAATTTAAATCTACAGATCAAGACCTTAAAAAAATTCATTTTGATAAGTTAAACAGTTTAAAAAATGATGACTTTCAACGATTATCAAAAGAGTTAGATATTGGTGAGATAACACTTAAAGACATTGTTAATGAACTTAAAAAACCAGGAAGAGACCCAAGAAATGAAATGCCTCAGCCGATGCTGAAAAATGATACTCTTGAAATCGAGGACCTTGAAAATGGAATGATTTTAGAAGGAACTGTGCGGAATGTGATTGATTTTGGTGCATTCGTGGATATTGGTGTTCATCAAGATGGCTTGGTTCATATATCACAACTTGTTGAAAACCAGTTTGTTAAGCATCCACTTGATATTGTGAGTGTTGGAGATATTGTTGAAGTTAAAGTCATTGATATAGATACTGAAAAAAGAAGAATTCAGTTGAGCATGATTATATGAATAAATTTATTCAAATACAGTTTCATGAAAAGAGGAATAAGAAGAAGGAATACGAATAAAACAATTAATAGTACTATAATTTGGATAATGTGATAAATTACAGTTTTAATTCTATGAATACAATGATTTACTCAATATTTAATATTATTGATATTAGATTTTTTTAAAAAAAATATTATTTCAATTATTGAAAATATTATTTCAATTAAAAAAAAAGTTTAAAAACTATATAATAAGTTAGTTAACAAATATCAGAATAAAAAAATGCAATAAATATATCCTAAAGTACAATAAATATGTCATAATTAGTAATACCCAAGATTAATCATTAAATCAATTAAAAAAATTATTAAAATATATAATGAGATAATATGAAGAAAATTGAATATTTAATAGCTAAAATAGCTGGAAAATTTGCCTTACAAGGTACAAAATTAGGGAAAGGAATGGGTAAAAGCTTTCCAGGATATTTATTTCTAAAAATAGCTTCATTCAATGGCTTGAAGTTGTTGGCTAAAAACCCAAAATGTGGTTCTATCATACTGACTGGAACAAACGGTAAAACAACGACAACAAAAATTTTAATTAGATTAATGAAGAATGAATATAAAATAGCTGCTAACTATGAAAGTAACACAATAAATGCTATTACAACAGGATTACTTAATGATAATGTGGATTTTGGTATCTTTGAATATGGTATTAGAGATACTATTCACGGAATTCCAGATAAAATCCAGGAACTTGTGGATCCAATTGGTGTTGTATACACAAACATTTCAAGGGAACATACTCAAGTAGGAGGAGTTAAAAACAGATTTGAAGATTATTTAAATGCCAAATCACTTCTTACAAAAAATATGAAAAAAGGAATTATTATAAGTAATGGTGATAATCCTTATACAACATACATTACCAAAAATAAAGAAAAAGAATCTGAAAAAGAAGGTTATACTCTTAAAGTGAATTATTTCTCATCAATATTGAATTTAGAAACAACTGATAAAAAATGTCCTGCATGTTCTAAAAATTTACGGTATCACAAATATGAAAATGATACTTTAAAATACCCAAATAAAAATTATCACTGTGATTGTGGATTTTTTAAACCAGCACCTCAAGTAAAATTAACTGAAATTGAAATTAATGCTGATAGATGGAAATTTAAAGTTGTTGGGAGTCCATACAACTATTTTTTAAAAGATAAGTTCAGCTTTGATTTTACATCTGATTTTCCTCCAATTGGATTACACAATCTTAACAATGGATTAACAGCTATTACTGCCTATGCTTCATTCACCTCAAGACCTGAAAAATTTGAGGATAATGTTAAAAAAATTTTTAGTGAGATAGGCAAAGATATACTGCCTCCTGGTCGATTTGAAATATTTGAAATAAAGAAATTAGATGATACAAACCAGAAAAATATCAAAGTGAAACATGTAGGATTAGGTCAAGGGGATAACGGTGAAGCCTTAAATGTTAATATGAAATTCATGAAACTAATAATGAAAAATAACAATCTTCATTTTATCTATACGAGTCCTGATGATTTTGAAGAAGATATTTTTGATGATCATCTAAAAGTCATTGAAGAAGCCAAACCACTAAAGGTCAGTGTCTTACCTGGTAGAAACTCCCTAAAGATGGGTGAAAAAGCTTACAATATTATTAAAAAAATGTATGATAGTGAGTTCCATCCAATTGTAGATCAAAATGAAAGAATAAATAAAATACATGAGATAATACTATCGTCTGATATGGATTATGTTATTGCCTCTGGTTGTGGTGAAGAACAGAAAATGTGGGAAACAATAAAAGAACAACTGAGAAAAAATTTATAATTCCATTGAATAAAAGAATTACATATTACAAAATCTGAAATTAATGGAGTAAGCTATTTACGCAATTTTAATTTGATTTTTCTAAAAAGTCCCTTTAAAGTGTGTGCTTCTCGCCCAGTTATAAAAGCCCTATTAATAATATTTTTAAATGTTTTCAAATTAGTTTTTTGTTTATGTTCTGGGAGATTTAAAGTTTTTACAATCTCTTCTAAGTCAGAAACCAGAAATTGTTTCTCTAATGTGTTTGCTTCTGTTAAACCAATACCTGAAAATTTATTCTTATCTTTGAACAACTCATAAAGTATAATGGCTACTGCATGAGACACATTCATAATAGGATATTCTTCACTTGTAGGAATGCTAACAATAACATCACATATTCCAATTTCAGCATTATTTAATCCATTTCCCTCTCTACCAAAGATAATAGCTATTTTATTATTGAAATTAATTATTTTACTTAACTCACTTGGATTTATAGCTATTCTTGATAGGTTATAGCTACCACCTGGTTTGCCAGTTGACCCAATATTAAAATTAATCTTTTTGAACATTATAAAATCTTCAAGAGTTTCGTATGTCTCAACATTCTCTACAATATATTTAGCATGCATAGCATAATAATAAGCTTCTTTTCCAATTTTAGAGGGATTTATGAGAATTAGATTCTTCAATCCAAAATTTGCCATTGTTCGTGCTACAAAACCTATGTTTCCTGATGATTCTGGCTCTACAAATACTATGTAAATGTTTTTATAAATATTTATATCTTCGTGAGCAAACTTAACATGCCCAACAGTCTCATCTGTTTTAGATTTATTTTTTGTTTTACTTTTTTCATTAGATTTAGACTTAATGTCTTTTTCTATATTTTTTTCAGCTTCATTTATTGCATTCTCTTTATTTTCTACAATTATTTCCTCTGATGAAGCAGTATCACTCATTAAAACACCATCTTAATATTTTTGTTCTTAAATATTTTTATTCCTACAACATTTTTAGTTTTTAAATACTCTTAGTTTTATTACTTATTAATTTGTTATATATGGTATTTCTCTTAACTTTATTAACATCATATACTTCTATTATTTATAAAATCTTTGATTTTATAAGTTTAAAAATCTTGATGGTGATCCTTTAATTTACTGATATATTTATATAGGAGTTTATGCATAAATAATTACATAAATCTAATTAATTTCGTTTTTGGTGATTATTTATGGGAAAAAGAGGTCCTAAACCTAAATTTACAGATGTTACTTGTCCAAATGAAGGTTGTGAAGACTATGGCAAGGTTAATAATGGAAATA
>JAISTD010000010.1 GCA_031272765.1 Candidatus Methanovirga australis
AAATCCTTATCTTGTTGGAGGAGATTCTCAAATAACTGCAGGATGTTTAGGCTTTGAAGTGGCAAGAATGATAAATCCTGATGTTGTTGAACTTATTAAACATCTTCCAGGAATAGCTGTGATTGGTGATCATGCAAATTCTGACGAAGCAGACCAATATATAGAAATAGCTACACAAATTGGATATTCTACCAATGATTTAAAGAAAATAGCTGAATGTACAGATTTTGAAGCATATTATCTGAGGTTTATGAATGGTAGAGGAATAATGGACACAATATTAAATGTTGATAACTTCGATAAACATAAAAAATTATTAGATGCTCTTTTTAAAGAGTACAAAAAAAGAGTGGACACTCAACTTAAAGCAGCTCTTCCTAATCTTAGGGAAAGTAAATTAAGTAATGGGTTAATATTCAATATTTTGGATGTTGAGAAGTATGCTCATCGTTTTACATTCCCAGCTCCAGGTAAAACTTGTGGTTTTGTTCATGATGCAATAGTGAAGAAGTATGGTGAGGATCAAGCAATTTTAACTCTTGCTTATGGACCAGATTTTGGAGTTGTAAGAGCAACGGAAGCAGTGAACAAAGAGTTTGGTTTTAATCTTAATGAAATTGTTTGGGATTTAGCTATTGAAATTCCAGAAGCAGGGGTTGATGGTGGAGGTCATGAGTGTGCAGGTTCAATAAAGTTCATTGAGGGTCTTTCAAAAAATGTATTAGATAGTTTTGCAGATAAAATAGCTAAATTAAGTTGATAATAGCTAATCATATTGATAATAGCTGATTTAGATTGATAATACTTAAATTATTTGTTAATTAGTTTATTTGATTATCAATTAGTTGTTTTAGTTGTTATTATTTAATTATTATTTATTTTTAATTATTTAATTATTATTTAATTATTATTTATTTAATTCAATAAAAAAAATTAATAATTATTACTCATAAATTGATAATTAATAAAAAATTAGTATTAATAAAATTAATTGATTAACTAATAAAAAGGATAGAAATAATAATTAAATAAATTATTATTGATTAAAATACAAAATCAAGCTTTTAAAGCGAAAAATAAAGAAAAACTTCGTTTTTCTAAATTCAAAATAAAAAAATTTTGAATTAAAGAAAATAAAAAATTTTCTAAGTTAAAACAAGTTTTAACTAAAGATAATCGAAGATTATCTAAGTTCAAAATAAAAAATTTTGAACTAAAGAAAAGCTTCGTTTTTCTAACTTATAAAATCAGAGATTTTATAATTAAAGAGAATCAAAGATTTTCTAAATTATAGTAGGTTTGATAATGTTTTTAAAAAATAAATTTCTTTAAATTCATAATAACTAATTCAATGTTCTTTATTATATAAAATATAAGCTATTTTAATTTAATTTTTTAAAACATAGTTCTTGACATAATTTTTGTAAGTAATGGACTTTTTAAATAAAGATAATATTGTTTTATTTTAAGTTTTATTTAACTAAATAGTGTATTTATTGATATAATTAATTTTATAATTATTTAATAATAAAATAAAGCATGTTTAAATGATATTTTCAAACAGAGAATAAATTCTTCTAAGTTGAAAATAAATTTTCAACAATTAAAAAAAGATACTTGTATATATAATAATAGGTGAATTAATAAAACTGAAGTATAGAATAAAAAGGGGATTATTACAATGAAACTTTTACCAGTAGGAATACCAACCTTTTCGCAGATAATAGAAAACAATTACATCTATGTAGACAAAACCAAAGAAGTTCATAATCTACTTACAACAGGGAAAATTTATTTTCTTTCTCGTCCTCGTAGATTTGGTAAGTCATTATTGTTAAGTACTTTGGAGTCTCTTTTTAAAGGAGAGAAAGAGTTATTTAAGAATTTGTATATTTATGATAAGTGGGATTGGGAACAGTCATATCCTGTGATATTTTTAGATATGAGTGCGGTCAACTCAGAATCAGGAGAAAAACTGAAAAAAACACTGAAAGAATTACTTATTAATATAGCTAAAAAAAATAACATTACTTTAGAGAATGATGAATATAATACCATGTTTTATGAGCTAATTGAAGAAATCCATACCAAAACTGGTAAAAATGTGGTGGTTTTGGTTGATGAGTATGATGCTCCGTTGGTGGATAATATTTCGGATGAAACTGTTTTGGATGATGTTAAAGAGGTTATGAATAGTTTTTATAAGATTTTGAAATCTAAAAATGAGTTTTTGAGGTTTGTTTTCTTAACTGGTGTTTCTAAGTTTAGTGGTGTGTCTGTTTTCTCTGGTTTGAATAATCTTGATGATATAAGTTTGAATGGGGATTTTTCCACTATTTGTGGTTACACTGAGGAAGAATTAGAATCTTATTTTAAAGAATATATTGCTGTTCTTGCTTCTAAGTCTGATTCTTCCTATGATGAGTGTTTGGAGGATATTAAGTTTTGTTATGATGGTTATAGTTGGGATGGTGAGGTTTCATTATACAATCCTTATTCTACTTTGAAATTGTTTAGACAGAACACTTTTAGTAATTATTGGTTTTCTACGGGTACGACAACACTTTTAATGGAGACTATTAAGAATAGGTCTTTGGATTATGAGGATATTGAGAATTTATTTGAGACTTCTAATTTGAGAGAAGGGGATTTGATGGATTTTGAGTCTGTTAGTGATGATATTACTGCTCTTTTGTTTCAGACTGGTTATTTAACTATTCAAGAAATTATGAGGAAGAGAAGGTCTGTGTCTTATTTTTTGGATTTTCCGAATATGGAGGTTAAGAATTCTTTTTATGAGAATTTGTTAAGTACTTTCACAGATTATTCTAAGAAGAGTGTTCGTGTTATTAATGAACATTTATGTGATGCTTTCTTGAAGTGTGATGAGGGTTCTGTGAGGAAGTATCTTCAGTTGATGATTAGTAAGGTTTCTAATAATCGTCATATAGCTAAAGAGTCTTTTTATCAGGATTTATTTTTGGTTTGGTTGCATGGTGCTGGTTTTAAGGTTCAGGAGGAAGTTGATACGAATATTGGTGTTCTTGATGGTGTGATTGATTTAGATGATGTGGTTGTTGTTTGTGAGTTTAAGTTTTCTTTGGATGGGTCTTTTGATGAGTTAATAGCTGATGCTTTTAATCAGATTTATGAAAGGAGGTATTATGATCCTTATGTTGATAAGGATGTTTTTTTGCTTGGTGTTGGTGTTTGTGGTAAGAAAATTGATTGTAAATTTAAACCATTAGAAGAGAAATACTTATTAAAATAATGAAAGAAGATAATATAATTCATGATAAGTTTGATAATTATATGGAGTAATATTAATGGGTTTAAATAATTTTGTAAAAAGTTTACAGGACATAATGTGTAAAGATGCAGGTATTAATGGTAATGCTCAAAGAATAGAGTAAATGACTTGGATTCTATTTTTAAAAGTATATAGTTCTAAAAAAGAAGAATAGGATATAATTTTAGATAATTACAATTCAATCATCCCTGAAAAATTGCAATGGAAAAATTGGGCTGTAGATAGAAAAGATAGAAAAGCATTAACTGGTGATGATTTGTTAAAGTTCATAAATGAAGAACTATTTCCTGGACTTAAAAACATTTCTATTTGTGAAAACACTCCAATGAATAAAATTATCGTTAAAGAAGTGTTTGAAGACAGTAATAATTTTATGAAGATGGAATTTTGCTTCGTCAAGTAATTAATGTAGTGGATGGATTGAATTTTGAGGATTATAATGACAAAAATGCTTTTGGAGATATTTATGAAAAAATACTTAAAGATTTGCAAAGTGCATGTGATTCTGGCGAGTTTTATACTCCTCGTGCTGTAACCGACTTCATGGCTCAGATGGAGGTTGTAAATTTTTGTGGAGTTTTTTCAATTTTCCATGATTTCGAACAAAGTGAGAAATTTAGGAAACAAAGTTTCCGTTGTTTTCTTTAGTTATAAAATTTTTTATTATTGAAAATTTATTTTTCAATTTAGAAGAATTAATTCTTCGTTTTATAACTTAGAAAATCTTTCATTTCGAACAAAGTGAGAAATTTAGGAAACGAAGTTTACATTATTTTCGTTTATTATAAAACATGGATTTTCATGAAAAACTCCACACTTTTTTACAGTCTCAACAAAGTGAAAAACTTAAATCAAAGTTTTCGTTATTCTTTGTTTTAAAGGTTTAAAAAATTAATTTATATATTATGAAATAAATAATTATTAATTAATATAAATAATTAATAAATAGTGTTAATAATTTAATCATTTTAAAAACGAGAAATTTAAGATTAAATTTAATGAGTAAGTAATTTTAAGGAATACAAACTATTAATAAAATGATATTATGGATAAAAAAATAGGAATTGATTTTGATAAATTTTTAGGCAATGAAGATTTTGATAATGATTTAAATAATGGCTCAGAAAGTGAATTAGATTTGAACAATGATTTTAATAATTATCCTGATTCAAATTATCAAGAATCTTCTACAAACACTAATTACTACAATTGTTTTAAGGATTATAGTCATATCTTAGATGATGAAGGTAAAATTGAGTATTCTAATGTTATTCCTTTAAGAAGATTTGTTTTTACTTTTATTTTGACTTTTGGATTTTATGGTTACTATTGGTTTTATAAAAATATGAGTTTATTAAAAGAATATCATGGACTTGAGATAAATGTTAAGTTTAGAACTTTAGTTTATATTTTTGTTCCCTTAGGAAATTTAGTTGTTCTGTATGATCTTATTAATACAATGAAGTATTACATTAATAAGAAAGGCATAGAATCTTACTCTCCTTTTTTAAATATTATGGGTTTCATGTTGTTTGGTTTTACACCTTTAGGAGCTTGGTTTTATGTTAATGTTCAAGAGTCTTTTAATGAGTATTGGAAAATGGAACAAGCTTATTTGCCTGTTCAAAGACAATTTAATTCTGCGGAAATAACTATTATCTTTTTTGTTTGGTTAGTTGTTTTTGTATTAGCTATTTTAATTGCTTACTTTTTAATGCATTATACCATATCTATTCGACCACCTGTTATTTAAAGATATGAAATATAGATAGTTTAAACAATAATATGTTAATTGTATGGGTTATCAGATGAGTAAAAAACTTAATATTGCCTTAATAGCTGAAGCTGTCTCTGGACGAGTCATTGGATACAGGAGTGATGATAAATATTTTTCAGGTTTATTTACAGTTTTAGGCAGTGCTAAGAAGGGAGATATAGTAATTAGGCATTGGATTAATGAGAATGGTGTTAAAATAGCTAATGAAAAAGGTGTTTTAGCTATTATAACTGAAAATATACTTGAAAACTCTATTGAAATAGCTGAAGAACTCGAAGTTCCAATTATAATTGTTGATGAAATTGAAAATGCTAATAGCTTTGCATTGAATTATACCTTAAATCTTTTTGGGAATAAGTCTAAACGTGTTGTTGTTAGTGGAACAAATGGAAAATCGACTACATCTCACTTAATTTATCATATTCTCCATAATATGGGAATGAATGTTGTTACAAATGCAGATGCTAAATCTGAATTCAATACTTTAATAGATCCTATGGTTTCTAAGTTGATTTCTGATTATTGGGAGCATCATAAACGATTAGATTATGTTGTAATTGAGGTTTCAGAGATACAAGGTTGGGTTAATAGGTTAATGAAGAATCATGCATACATAATGACAAAGGCAGCTAATCCAGATGTAGCTGTTGTAACAAATATGACTATGGATCATATTGGCTTAGTTAACTCAATTGAAGAGATATATGATGAAATATCTGGGATTGTTAAAGCCACAAAAAAGGGAACGATTGTTTTAAATAAGGATGATCCAGATGTAGAGTCATTAAAGAATTTAAAGAATGATGATGTTAAGGACTTTTACTTTTCATATAAAGATAACGAGGC
>JAISTD010000033.1 GCA_031272765.1 Candidatus Methanovirga australis
TTTTATTTAATTAAATAGTGTATTTATTAATATAATTAATTTTACAATTATTTAATAGTGAAATAAGTCATGTTTGAAGATATTTTTAATAACAGAAGATTATATAAAAAATTTATTAATTAAATTATTAATATCAAGGACTATATTACTTATTCAATTTAAAGAATTACAGAAGTAAATAGTGAATAAAAAATAGATTTAATTTTTGAATTGTAGTAATTATTTAAGTTTATTAACGCCATATATTTTTTATTAAATTTCAAAAGGTTATAATAATCTTTAAATTAAAATTCAAGCAGTTTAAATAGTAGTTCTTAATATAAATATTGTAAAATTTTTTTGCAAATGATATAATCAATAGAATTTTATCTTAATAATAAAGAATTTAAAAAAAAATTTGAATTGAAAAAAATCTTAGACTTTCAATTAACATTAAACTTTAATCATACAAGCTTGTATACAGAATAATACTAACCTTGTAATTTAAAATCTTCTTTAGGTGCTCCACATATCGGACAAACCCAATCATCAGGAACATTGGAAAAATCAGTCCCTGGGTCTATTCCATTATCAGAGTCACCTATTTCAGGATCATAAACATAACCACAAATTTCACAAACATATTTATCCATATTAAACACCTCTAAAATGTAATACCTATAAAACTATATTTTAATAACTGTTAAATTATTTTAACATTAAAACTTATTTTAACTAATCAATCTATTTCAATAAAACTTTTTTTTGCAGCTCCACAGGAAGGGCATCTAAAATCATCTGGAACATCGTTCCATTCTGTGCCTGGAGCTATATTTCTTCGTTTTTCTCCTTTTTCAGGATCATAAACATAACCACAAATTTTACATTTAGCCTTAATCATTAAAACACCTTCTAAAATTAATATATTTTGTTATTATTTCTCACATCACGATATAAACTATTTATTCATGATATATTATATATTCATGATATATTACAAATATAAATAAGAATATCTAATATACTATCTATTATTTAGATGCTTATGGTTTATATTTTCCAATATTTATATCTTTATATAGACTTATAAAATCAACATGAAATTATCAATGCTCATGTATACTTGAGGTGCATGAATTTCATCTATATATAGTTTTGTATTAAACTTTTTTCAAAAATTGTTTTAAATTAAAATTACAAAAATTCATCTACGGAGTATGACTCCGTAGTATTGTTGTCGAAGACAACTTAGGAACCGATAGTTTCCGTTCTTTTTGTCAATTTAGATAAATTTATTTGTTATATTGAATATTTTAATAGTTGTATCGATTATGCACTCAAATTGTTCACTATTTGATTTAAATAGATGCTAATAATATAATAAGTTTACAATGATAAGTACTCCCCACACACATATTGGAGGGTATTATTTAAAAAAAATAAAATATTTTAAATTCCTATAAAAATTTTTAATAAATATTATAAAAGTTTTGGTAAGCATTATTCTTTTATAAAAATTGTTTATTTTTTAATTTAACAAGAATAATCTGTTGGTTGAAAAAAAAGTAATTGGCTTCATTCTATTAAATTGATTAATTAAACTTAGTTAATGAATAAATTTAGATTTTACATTATATAGTTTATATTTAAAATTATATAAACTTCGTTTACCAAAATTATTAGTATATTTTATATTGTTATAATAAAATGATTTTTTAAAGTAGTTACTTCTATTATTAATGAATTGAATAAATGAATAGATTTTAAGTGAAGTTAAACTTAAAATTCTTTTAACTTTGATATTATAACTTTAATTATTATTAACTTAACTATTAACAGGTGTTTAAATGAGAGGTGGAGAGGCTATAATAAAAGCTCTTAAAGAAGAAGGAACAGATGTTATATTTGGGTATCCAGGAGGACAAATTCTTCCATTCTATGATATGATTTATGAATCTGATTTAGAACATATTCTTGTAAGGCACGAACAGTCAGCTGCTCATGCAGCTGATGGTTATGCACGAGCATCAGGGAAGATTGGGGTTTGTGTGACTACTTCAGGACCTGGGGCAACTAATATGATTACAGGAATAGCTACTGCTAATATTGATTCATCTCCAGTGATTGCAATATCTGGTCAGGTTGCAACAGGTTTGATTGGAAATGATGCATTTCAAGAAGTAGATATGATAGGGATAACAATGCCAATTACAAAACATAATTATCAACCAAATACTCCTGAAATGATTCCATCGATTATCAAAAAAAGTTTTGAAATCGCATCCACTGGAAGACCTGGTCCTATTGTTATTGATGTTCCTAAAAATGTTCAGGAAGGTGAACTTAAGTATTATGAAAAGGATTTATTCCAAACTCCAGGATATAATCCTAATTTAAAAGGAAACATTAAACAGATAAAAAAGGCAATTGACTTAATAAAGGGTTCTAAAAAACCTGTTTTACTTGTTGGTGGTGGATTGATAATATCTGGTGCTTCAAAGGAGTTAAAAGAATTTTCAAACTTAATTAATGCTCCTGTAGTCACAACTGTAATGGGTAAGGGAGCGTATCCTGAGGATGATGATAAGGCTCTTGGAATAATTGGTATGCATGGAAGAAAATCTGCAAATTTATCTATTGGAGAATGTGATTGTTTAATAGCAGTTGGATGTAGGTTTTCAGATAGAACATCATGTAATTTAGACAACTTCAATCATACTAAGATTATACATATAGATATTGATCCTGCAGAAATAGGTAAAAATGTTGGTATAGATATTCCAATCGTTGGTGATGGAAAACAGGTTTTAGAATCCTTAATATCTGAAATAAAAAAAGAAAAACTTAATTTTTCAGATAATTGGATTAAAGAAGCTATTAAAATGAGAATAGATTATTATCCTAAAATGACTTATGATGATTATCCATTAAAACCTCAACAGGTCATAAAAGAGTTATCCGAAGTTTTAAGTGATGATTCCATAGTAACTACAGATGTTGGTCAGCATCAGATGTGGATGGCTCATTACTTTAATACAAATAAACCAAGGAAGTTTATTAGTTCTGGTGGTCTTGGAACAATGGGATTTGGTTTCCCATCAGCTATTGGTGCGAAAGTAGCTTTTCCTGAGTCTGATGTTATCACTGTCACTGGGGATGGTGGATTTTTAATGGTGTGTCAAGATTTAGCCACTGTTAGAGAGTATGATTTACCAGTTATTATTTGTCTTTTTGAGAATAGAACATTAGGAATGGTTTATCAATGGCAAGAGCTTTTTTATTCTAAGCGTTTTTCCCACTCTAAGTTAGGTGACCACCCTGATTTTGTTAAGTTAGCTGAGAGTTTTGGAGTCAATGGAGAATATATAGAAAAAGTTGGAGAGACTAAAAATGCTCTTAAGACTGCTATTAAATCTGGGGAACCTACTTTATTAAATATAATCATTGATAAATCAGAGAATTTGCCAATGGTTCCTCCAGGCTGTAAATTAAATGAAATTTACGGGGAATATAAGACTGAAAACCCTTAATCATATGATTTAATCAATTAAACACAAGTTAATGATAAATATTAAGGTTGAGTTGAATATTAAGTTAAAGTTATAGTATGAAATTATAGGAGAATTAAAATCATAGAACATAATTTTACTGAAGAATTTAGGAAAGTGATTGATGATGGAGAGTCATATTATTAGTACATTGGTAGAAAACCGTCCAGGAGTACTTCAAAAGGTTGTAAGTTTGTTTACAAGAAGAGGGTTTAACATTGATAGTATAACTGTTGGAGAATCAGAGACAGAAAATTTATCAAGAATGGTGTTCATAGTTAATGGAGATAGAAAAATCCTTGATCAGGTTACAAAACAATTAAATAAGTTAGTGGATGTTGTAAAGGTTAGAAATTTAGATCCTAAAGTAACGATTAGTCGAGAACTTTGTTTAGTGAGAGTTAAAGTAGAGAATGAACAGAAAAGAGGAGAAATAATCCAGCTTACAGATATTTTCAAGGGAGATATTCTTGATGTGGGCGAAAATAGCTTAACAGTTGAGATAACTGGCAATCCTTCTAAGATTAATAGTTTTATATCTTTATTAAAAGGTTTTGGAATTAGAGAAATTTCAAAAACTGGGTCAACAGCTATTGAAAGAGATATTAAGCTTTGATTTATTAGTTATTTATTTAAACACATTAAAGTCATAAATCTAATTATCTCATATTTTTATCATCGTATTTTAATTTTTTAACTATTACAATTTTTTTTATTGAATAAATGGATAAATATTTATTATTAAATAATATTAGTTAATAGTCTTTATTAATAAAAAATAAGTGTTTTTATCAATAATATTTAATTAATGTTTTAAAATTCAAAAAAGAATTTCTTTTATATTGATTATCAGTATTATTATAAAAATAAAAAATAAATTTTTAAAAAAGATAAAAATTTGAACCTAAAAATTAGATTGTATTTTATTGTTTATATCAAAATAATTTTAGATAGGCTGTGCAATAATTCCAATTTCAATGAACAATGTTATATTATTTAGTTAAATAATTATAAAAAGTATATTTTTATTTTAAAATCTACTTAATTGTTCAACTTAATATATATGATAACTGAACAAAAATAATTGTTGCACAGCCACT
>JAISTD010000048.1 GCA_031272765.1 Candidatus Methanovirga australis
GGTGTTTTGACCATTAGAAATTACCCAAACATGAACACTTTTAGAAACATAACTTGTTAAAGTGAAGCTATTTGCACTTACTGAACTCACACAAGATCCAACAATACAACATATTAAAAGTAATGCTATAATTTTCTTATTCATTTTGTATTCACCTCCTTTTTATTTATTATTATCAAAATCAAACATCTTCAAACTACAAAACAACATTAATATGACATTTAATTATATAACATTCTATTAGATGATGTTGCACGAATATTTCGATATTTTCCTCTATTTTTGATATTCATTGAGAGTTCCTATTAACCTATAAAAAATAGCATACTTTGATAAGATTTATAAATTATGAAACTCCATATTAACCTAATGTGGTAGTAGTATATAAAGATGCTGATTATTCACATCTAAGGTATCGATTATTCACATCCTCCCTTGTGGTTTTAATTTAAGCATTAGGGACTTCACATGTTATATGGTATAAAATGATAATTATGAACAATGCAATTAATCTTATCAGCAACAAATGTACGAGGATGTCAAAAAACACGGCTATAAATTAAATGAAATTGACCAAATAGTAAATTGGGAAATTCCGCCCAATACTAATACAAGCTTACAAAAATAAGACAAAAAAAGGGTGGAAGACCTGAAATTGATGTTAAATATTTAGTCGATGAAGTCTTTTCTGATGCTCATAAACTAATAATTGTATTAGATATTATCCAAATCTTTGATTTGGATGGTAAGCAAAATCTATGATTTTGCTATAACTTAAACACACATTTTAAAAAATTAATCGCCGATAATCTTGATGAAAAGGAATCTAAACGAATATTGAATAAAATTGAATTTAATTACACTCCAAAGCATGCCAGTTGGCTTAATATCGCAGAGATAGAAATTAATGCAATGGATATTATGTGCACTAAAAGAAGAATTAGGAATAAAAATTTGTTCATTATGGAAACTAAGGCATTTTGTAACTATAGAAATGAAAAAAAGAGTAAAATAACTTGGAAACTTACTAAAGAGGTAGCCGATGAGAAACTATCAAAACATTATATATAAAAATCAATTAATACACAAAAATAAATTTGTCATAACACTAATTATTAAAATATTTATAATATTACAAAATTTTCCAAAATGACTAAAAAGAGTTTCTATAAACTCAATATCTTAAAATTTTAGATTTTTAAATTTTATAGTTTGGGCTTTAAATCCAAAACAAAGAACTTTTAGTAAATATTAATTTCATCGATGTTAACAAAGTGAGGTTAATAGAAACTCTCTAAAATTGAAATATATATTTTTTTATAAATAATCTTTATTAAAATTAGTTTGATAAAATAAACTTAATATTGATGTTTAATTTATATTTTAAGATTAATTATGGAGTTTTTTTTACATTATTAAATTCTAAAAACTTTATTTAAAATAATTGAATATCCAAAAATAAATATACAACTCACTATACTATAAAGTATTCCTATGTGTTTCCGAGGCTTTCAACCCTAAAAAGTATTAATACAGAGAGATAAAATTAATTGAAAAAGAAATCTATACCTGCCTTTTAAAACATGGCTTAGATTGAAATAAGGAGAATGGATCCTCTTCTCATCCACCCACCTACACAATACTTAGTGAAGTTACTTTGTAATGATTTTTATTTGAAAAATTACTAAAAATTCACAAAACTAAACTTACATTTTATGTTATCACCATCTATGAATTTTTTAAATCAATTACTTTACCATCTAAAACTTCTATTTGTCTTTCAGCCAAATTAGCAACATTCAAATCATGAGTTACTATAATTAAAGTAACATTCTCTCTTTCATGCAAATCAACTAAAAGTTTTAAAACTTCATCAGATGCACGAGAATCGAGAGATCCAGTTGGTTCATCAGCAAGAATAATCGAAGGATTATTAACAAGAGCTCTTGCAACAGCAACTCTCTGTCTCTCACCACCAGACAACTTAGTAGGAGAAAAACCACTCCTATCATCTAACCCAACACTTTTCAACAAATCCAAAGCCCTATTTCTTCTTTCAACTGATGAAATCTTCAATTCATAAGTAGGAAGCTCAACATTCTCAAGAGAAGATAAAAAAGGAAGAAGATTATGCAATTGAAAAACAAAACCCATAGTCTGCGAACGAAAACTACTTAAATCTTTCTCTGACAAAAGATCATGACCATCCACAATAACCTTTCCTCCGTCTGCTCTATCTAAAGCACCAATCATATTCAGTAGTGTTGACTTACCAGAACCTGATGGACCAGTAATAGCTACAAACTCACCCTGTTCAATAGTTAAATCAATGCCATTCAATGCCTTAACAGTACCTTTTTCATAAAATTTTGTTAAATTTTTAATTTCTACAATATTCACCATGAAAATCACCTTTTTACTATTAATTTATTCTCTCACAGCTTCATCTGGAGACAATCTGCTTGCTTTAATGGCAGGTAATAAAGAGCCTAACAAAGCCATTGCAAGAACTATCAAGAATGTTTGTAAAAATGTTGAAAATGATAATGTTTGTATGAATGTGTAAAAAGTTAGAATATATATTGGATTGTATAACCATGTGTAAAAAGTTACTAAAATTGCAGTTATTGAAGCAAAAATAAAAGAGAGTATTGATAGTATGAATGTTTCACTCAGTATCATAATGAAGATTCTTCTTGATTTCCAACCTATCGCTTTTAAAACACCAATTTCTTCTATCCTATCACCAACTGATTTCATCATGATCATTAAAGTTAATAAAATCCCTATTATTGTTGGAACTAAAATAAATATTATTTTATTTTCAATCTCTACATACTTTCTCATTTCTACATTCTCGGGAGTATCTCCCATAACAACAATACTTTCATTATTATATTGATTTTTTAAATCTTCTACAATTTTACTATTATTCTCCTTTCCTTTAATATTAATATAAATTGTTTCAACATGACCCTGATAAGACATGCTTACATTTTCTCTTGTGAATATATTTAACTCTTGAATATTTTTTAAGGAAATATAAGACTCATTAAAGTAACCACTTTTCCCAGTTTTAATAGTTACTCCAACAACATTATACTCTCCATTACTAAGAGAGACATAGTCGCCAACAGTTTTATTTAACATTTCAGCAGTTTCGTTAGATAATACTATTTCTTTTTTATTATCATTAAATTTTCTACCAGTAGCAAGTTTCATTCTCAAAAAATCTGCATCTGATGAATTAACACCAATTACCTTACAATTAACCCCATTAATGTTTATATATCCATTAATTATTCCAGCTACTTTATCAACACATTTATCCTTTTTTATTTTATCCACTAAATCTTCATTTATGGGTAAAGATTCATGATTGATACCAGGAGCTCCCACTATATCTATATCATAAATAGGCAGAGAATTTCTACCCAAATCTTGAGTTGTTTGCATACTAATAGCAAAAAAAAGAATTACGAAGATGGGTATTGTTATACCTATTAATTGATATACAAATTTAGATTTTTTTCTAACTATACTTTTTAAAATAAACTTTTTAAACGACATGATCAAACCATTTTTTTTAGAGAGCTTCTATTAACCTAACTTTCTTAATATCGATGAATTTAATATTTACTAAAAGTTCTTTGTTTTGGATTTAAAGTCCAAATTAGAAAATTTAAAAATCAAAAATTTTAAGATATTGAGTTTATAGAAACTATCTGTAATAAATTTTTTTATATGAATTTGCTTAATTTTTATTAAAATATGGCTCATGCACCTAAGATGTTGCAAATTTTGTAACAGTCGAGTGCATGAGTCTATAAAATATTTAATATAAATCTATACCGCCCTGTCCATTATATCCCATATTAAGATTATCAGGGAAATAATTCCAACCTTTATATGTATGTGGGTTATTCCATCCTAAAGGATTTATGTCTACTTTTCTATAACCCTCCGTCCAAATGTATGCATAACCACCATTGCCATTGCAATTAAAGTCCCAATTCCAAGTTTGCTGATTATCACCATTGTACATTAGTAAATTTCCCTTACACTCATGAGCATAGATATTTGAATAATGTCTAGCAGATACTGCACTTACTGAACATCCTAATAACAATAGTATTAAGGATATTGCGGAAATTTTTTTCATCATATTGTATTCACCTCCTTTCTATTTATTATAATCAAAATCAAACATCTTCAAACTACAAAACAATGTTAATATGACATTTAATTATATAACATTCTATTAATAAGAATTTTATTAATAAATTTCCATATTAAATTATACATTATCATATTAATGTATATAACTATTTGTATTTGTAGTTGATATGATTTCACTTGATGGAGCATTATCATTAAATAAATACTCCATTATTAAATACTCCATTATAGTATTAGTAAACAAGTTATATATAAATATATTGGTTTTATTTCGTAATTAAAAACTTATTAAAATCTCTTTATTTAATTAAAAAATAGATAAAAATTATTTATTTATCATAAACTCTCTCTCTCTCTCTCTCTCTATTTAAAATGAATAAAGCTCTGTAAAGGAAATTAAAAGTTTTAAAACCAGAATACTAAAAATTTAAAAAACCTAAAAAAATTTTATTTTAAAAATAAAGTAAACATTATTTAAAAATAAAAAAAATAAATACTAATAGATAATACATACTATTAAAATGTGATCAATGTTATATTAAATAAACAATTATACTAAAAGCTTGATAAAATAATCATAGTAAAAATATATCATCCCTCCAATCAGCTATTAAACTACCAACCAAAAGTTCATATTTTTATTTTACTAAAAAACACAAATTAGGTTTCACATTGTCACTATATAAATATTTTGATTTATGATCTTCAATAGATTTATGATCTTCAATAATATAGTTCAAAACATTATTTTTGGGAAAAATTTAATATTTTTATTTTTAATTCAAATGAATATTTTTTAATATAAAAAGTTAAAATTTATTAAATATTATATTAAACTATAAATATAGAATTATATTATCAAATAAGTTGAATTTTTAATTTAAACTATGGACAAATGAATATTTTGTATTAAAAAAAATTATAAAGATTTTTCCAAATTGGTGCTATACTATCTTTGAGTATGAATTGCTAAAAAAATTTAATTTACTATTAGAATTAAAATAATTCAAAACTTGTTTTGCTATTAGATAATAATCCAAAAACTTAATAAAATCAGCTTACTACAACTTTCACAAAATCCATATCATAGTACTAAAAACTAAATCAAATAGTGAACAATCTAAGTGCACAATCAATACAATTATTAAAATTATTACAAAAATCTTCAATATAAACATATATGATGCATGTATATCATATAATTAATAAGAAAACCTCTGTAAAATAATGTTGAGCCTTCATTTGATGGTGAGTTCGAATTTGACGAATATATATGTGAATGCTGGGACAAAAGGAATTAAAAAAAGACTTAACAGAAGAACTCCCAAGAAAATAGCCTTGAAAAGAAGAGATAGAGGTTACACTGTGCGACTGTATAAACCACCAATTTTTACAATTATTTAATAGAAAAACTAAGTACACAATATTTTATAGTCTTAAAAAATCTTAGAATACAAAGTTTCAAAAATCGTGAATAAAGCCATTAAAAATAAGGCTTCAATCTTCACAAATGAATTATAGTAATTTGTTGATAATAAATTTTATACAAAAGGAATTAGATCAATCATTATTGAATTATCAAGTCTGTTCTGAAAAAAGTTCATTGGATTCATAAAACATCTCAAAACCAGCATTGATTCATTGAATTCTTGTGCATTCTAAATTAAGTGGAGTTTTTGTTTCGATTTTAAGACTTCTATGTATGCTTGATGCTAAATCAGCGGTTTTATATGGGTCTCCGTGACAGGTGATAATTTTTCCTGGCTTTACACTTAATCTTTTAACATAATCCATGAGTTGTCGTCTGTTAGAATGTCCACTGAATCCTTCAATAGTTTTAACATTCATTTTAACATGATAAACTTTAGTTTTTCCATCTTCAACCATTGGAATTTCAGTCCAGCCTTTCTGAATTCTTCTACCTAATGAGCCTTCTGATTGATATCCAACAAATATCAGTGTACTTTTCTCATCTCCACTTAAGGATTTAAAGTATTCGACAGAGTTTCCACCTGTGAGCATTCCAGATGTGGATAATATGATTGATGGTTCTCCTTCAACTATGTCTTTTCTTTGATTAGAGCTCATAACTTTGTGAAATGCATCTGAGATAAATGGGTTTCTACCTGCATGGAATATTTGATCTCTTAAATCTTTGCTTAAATACTCTGGTCTTGCAGTATGAATTGCAGTTGCCTCCCAAATCATTCCATCAATGTGGATGGGAACTTCTTCAATCATTCCGTGGCACATATATTCTTCTAAAACTATCATTAATTCTTGTGCCCGCCCTACTGCAAAAACAGGAATAAGAACTTTACCTTTTTCTTTCAATGTTTTATAAATTATTTTCATTAACTCTTTTTCGGCAGAATTCCTTGATGGTTGAATATCTTCATGACCTCCATAGGTACTTTCCATAATTAGTGTTTCCAATCTTGGAAACTTTGATGTTGCTGGTTCAAGTAATCTACTTCTTTCATATTTAAAATCTCCAGTATACACTATGTTATGTTGTCCGTCTCCAACATGCATATGGGACATTGCAGAACCAAGAATATGTCCAGCATTGTGGAGAGTTAATTTTATATCTGGGGCTATGTTCGTGACTTCTCCATAATCAAGAGTTATGGCACGTTTTACAGTTTTTTCCACATGTTTTACATTGAAAGGGAGAGGATTATCTTCTTTATGAGCTATATCAATATGATCTAACTGAAGTAATGTCATCAAGTCTCTTGTTGGTGTTGTACAGAAAACAGGTCCTTCATATCCATAGTGATATAGATATGGCACAAAGCCACAATGGTCTAAATGTGCGTGAGAGATTACAACAGCATCTAATTCATTTAAATTAAATTCTGGAACATTTAAATATGGGAATGAAGATTTATCATCGTTCCCTGCGACATTTACTCCGCAGTCAAGTAGTACTCTACTATTTGGAGTTTGAAGTAGCATACAGGATCTTCCAACTTCTCTAAACCCCCCCATAGATGTTAATCTTATCCAATCACTTTCATATTTTGATCCTTGATGAATTCTTGTACCAAAAGCTTGAAGTGACTGTTTCCTCTCTTTACTACTTTGTTTTAAAATATATCTAATTTTTTCAATAATTTCTGAGGATATTGGAGGGGTTCTTAAAATTTTAGGTGCCCATCCAGTATTTTTTACTATTTCTCTTGAAGTGACTCCAAATTTTCCAATAACAATACCTGGTTTCTTGGCTTCAATACGAACTTCAGAAGTTACATCATCAAAGCCAATGTTAGTAATTTCTGCTTCTTCAGGAACAATTTCATGAATTTTTTCAATTGTTTTTTCTGGATCTAAAAGAACACTTTTATCAGAACGAATAATTATTCTCTTTCTCAAGTCTTTGGCTAATTTTCTTATTAAATCTTCATTTTCTGTTATTATTTTAGGATTTTTTGTGTATATTACAACTTCTGAGCCCTCAAATTCTATATTAGCTAATTGAATCCTTTCAGGTAGCTTTTCTATAATAGCCATTTTAATTTCTTCTAAAATCTCTGAACTCATATGATCACTCAAAAAAAGATGTAAAGTTATAAGATTTACATAAAGTAAAAATATAAAAATCGTGCATAATGTTTTCTATTATTGTATTAAAAGAAAAGTTAAAATTCTTAACCATATAATTAAAACATTATGTTTATCAAATTAAAAAGTAATTGCATTGCTTTAATTTTATAAAATATTATAGTGAAGTTCAATGTTTATAAGTTAAATTTTATAATTGTAATTTATTTGTTGATGATTTAATAGCTAATTTAAATTTTCTAATTTTTCTTTAATTTCGCCTTCTGATAACATCTTAAAGCCCTTTTTTGTAATTGTAGCTACTAAAATACCATTTCCAGAGAAAGTATCTCTTTCCATTGCTGAATTTATTGCTCTTATAGCAACATCAATTCCTTCTTTTACAGTCAATCCATCTTTAAACCTGTCTTCTAAAACACCATAAGCAAATAAAGATCCCGAACCAGTTGAAATAAAAGTATCTTTAATCATGCCTCCAGCAGGATCTAAAGAGTAGATAGCTGCCCCATTTTCATCTATTCCTCCAAGTAATGTTTGGACATAAAGTGGAGAGGAATGTAAGATATTTGAGGATATAGCTGATGCAGATTCTACACTAATATTCTCACCATTTCTCATTTTATATAAAGAAACTTCAGCAGAAATAACTTTCATTAAACTTTGAGCATCAGCGACAGAACCAGCTATTGTAGCTCCTAAATGGTTATCAATTTTAAATATTTTTTCAGCGACTTTATGAGCCACTAAATTGCCCATACTCGCTCTTCGTTCACTTGCAAATACAACTCCATCTGAACAGGTAATTCCTACAGTTGTTGTCCCTTCTAATGTTTTGTCTTTCATTAAATACACCTCTAATAATATTATTAATTAATATCTAAATTTATATTTTTTATAAGATATTAACAACTAATTAAATTTAATGAATTAGTTAGTAATAATAGCAATAAAAATAGTTATTTTATAATTTTAGTATAATAATTTACATATAATGTTCGTTATGTATGTTAGTAACACACTGTATTTCCATTAATAAACATTTGACCATATAATTTTCAATAATCTATATGAACATTAAAACAAGAAAAATCATTTAATAGAAATATAAAATAAAATCAGGTTGTCTTATTATTTATCTCATAGTAATAGTATGTTTAGTTAATTATGTTATAACAATTAAATATAAAACAAAATTAAACTCTGATTATTAAAATTAACTCTGATTATTAGAATTATTAAAATAAAATATTATTCTTTTTAAAAAAATAATACAATTAATATATTACATTTTCTTATTTATATATATTTCCATAGTATTACAATAACCTAATTTTTCATATATACTTTTTTCATATTTAATATTAAATCATATTAATATAAATTACTATCAAATTATTAGTATAGAATTAAATTATTATTGTAAATTGCTTATTAGTAAATTATAATGTTGTAAATTATATTCTTACTAAATATTACTAATAATATTAAATTAAAGTTTCACTCTCAAATTTTTACTCCTCTTTAAAATTTATTTTAGCTTATTTTAACATCTAAAACAACATGAGACACACCAGGAGAATATTTTTTAATATTTTGTATGTTTAGAAGTTCGACTTCTTTACCTTTAGCTATTTCTATTATTCTGTTGATTGGTCGAGTATTAATTAATTTATCTGGCACAGTCTCATGATAGTGTAATATTCCACCATCATTAAGTAGACCAATAGCAGAATTTAAATAATGATGAGTAGTTTTAACATAACCCATTATAATTCTATCAAAAGATAAATCTTTAAACACATTTCCACATCTTAAATTAATATTATTTAAATTATAGTTATCACCAGATGAACCTTTAAACACATTTTCACAGTCCCCTAAAATTGGTTCTATTTTACTTTGGACCTTATTTAAAATAATATTTTTTTTCAAGTATTTGAAAGAATTAGGATTAATTTCAATTGCTATTACCTTTTTTGGGTTAGAATGAATAGCTATTGGCATTGAAAAATATCCAATTCCTGCAAACATATCTAAAACAATCTCATCATCACTTACAAGTTTAGCTATTCTCATTCTTTCGTTAGTGTTTCCTTTAGACCACATTACTTTGGATAAATCTAAATTATATAAACACCCGTTTTCTTTATGGATTGTTTCAGTAGTTTCCCCATGTAGAAGTTCAATTTCAGGCTCTCTATGTTGACCATGAATTTTCTTGATTTTGATTATTGTGTCTACATCAAGCTTATTTAAAAATTTACTTAAATCTCCAGGGTTATGATCTAAAACTAAAATTTTACCAATTTTTTTCCATTTCATTGTATCCTGTAAATTAATATTCCAGTGTTAAAATTAATGATGATTAAATTAAATCATCAGTGTCTATTAAGTTTAGATTTAAAATCCATTTCATAGTTTCAAAGTCTAACTGCCCTGGAGCTGTAGCATCATCAGATGCAGCGAATGTAATGGGAGCTTTGAATTTTGATGCAATTACTCTTGTATAACTACCAAGTTCCCCCATAGAAATAGCTATTGTATTATCAAATTTAGATAAAACAGCTAAAACATCGATAGTATCTTCTAAAGTATTACTTGTAACAGCTATTTTAGCTATATCCCCTATTTTAAGTTCTTCTTCAACAAGATCAAACATTTCATTTAGAGAAGGTGTCTTTTCAAAATCGTGATAGGATATGATGGTTTTAACACCTGTTTCAGTTATTGAATTAACATATTCTAATTCAGTTCGAAGTTCTACATCAACATACTCACAAACATCAGCTGCAGCTCTTAAAATAGCTATTCTATCTTCTTCAGAACCATTAAAATACCCACCTTCTACTTTCAATCTATTGGTAGCTATTGTTGGGAAATTGATTTCCTGAATAATATCTTTAACCATTTTAGGATCTGGATTACTAATTCCATCTATTCTAAGCTCTAAAATATCTGCACCTTTTTCTATATATTCAGTGGATATTTTTAAGATTTCTTCTTTATCTTTTTTAAAAATTGGAATAGCTATTTTAGTATCTGAGTACAAGGTTAAACCTCTTATATTTTCCTCTCATATTTTCACTTAATTTTTAAAAGCTTGAGAACTTTTAAAAAATATTCTGTTTTTCATCATATTTATACATATTATCAATTTAAAAATCATTTAAGATATTTTACATAACTCTAATTTTAATGAACAAAGTCAGTCCAATACACTAAATCTTTTAATTAATCGTTTTATACTTTGTTATTATATATACTCCATATATTTTACATTATTATATAAATATCTATTATTAAAATCATATAATTAATCAAATAAGAATCTTAGATTTCATAACTTGACTTTATCACCATATTTTTAACAGGACCCTAAAAATGAATGAATAAAATTGTTAACTAAAAATTAGCATAATATAGATTTATATCTCTTAAAAGCATCATCCAGTCAAATAAGCCTTTGTTTTTAAATTCATCGAAATGTTTATAACTATCAAATATGAAAAGTAAGTTATAGAATTTTTGGTGATAGAATGAAAGCAATAGCTATTGGGGCAGATGTATCTTCAAATGATGTTTCAGTGTCAAAAACATTGATTAAAGATATTGAAGATAATCTTTATAGAATTGAGGATTTAGGGGCCGAAAAAGTTGGATTTACAAATATAACTGGTGATGATGTTGTTATTTCAGCTTTCGTTGAAGATGATTTAGTCGAATATATTAATAATGGAATAGTCGATGTTTTGAGAGGCTGTGCTGAGGATATTGGGGATTTAAAAGGAATTTCCAAAAACAAAGAGGAAGCAGGTGAAGGTATTTCCTATGCTGAAGCTAAGCTGAAGAAAAATAGATATCCTGATGCAATAATTTTAGCCTTCGACACTTATGCTGGTGAAAGTTTTGTTGGAGATGTTGCAAATTCTGCAATTGAAGCAGCGACTGGAATGAGTGGTCTTAGTGATATTTCGCAGAAAATAAAAAACGAAGTCAAAGAAATTCCAGGTGTTGGTTTTGTTTCAAGTGCAACTGACGATCCAGTTGTTGTAGCCACAATTGAAGATATGGAATCCGTTGGAACTATTGTTGGATCTATGATTGGTGCAGCATTAGGAAACAAAAATGTGTATTTGGTTGAAAGAGGAACTCCATCTTATATTATCCCTGGAAGTGTGATTTTATCAGTTTCAGCATTTTTAAATGGAAATATTATGGATTTAGCTATTCCTTTTCAAGAAAGAACAAGAATATTAAGATGAAATTAAATTTGAAGAAATTAATTTTAGAATAATAAAGTGAAAGAATTAGGTTAAACTATGAAAATCGTGATTAATGGAATAAATGCAAATCTAAGATTTTCATCTGCACATATAATACCTAAACATGATTTTTGTGGCTACATACACGGTCATAGCTATTTTGTTGATGTTGAAATTGAAGGAGATCGATCAGGAGCTTTTGATTTTGTGATCGATTTTAAAGATGTTAAAAAATCTGTCTGTAAAATTTGCAAAGAACTGGATCATAAATTATTAATCCCTATTTTTAACAATAACATTAAATTTAAGTTTGCAGACGAAGATATTAACTTTGATTTTTTTGAAGATAAAGAATATGTGGAGTTTAATATCGATGGAAAAGAATACAAAATTCCTAAAATAGACGTTGTTCTTCTACCTTTAAAACATAGCTCAGCTGAAGAATTAGCGAAATATTTCACAGAACTATTAATTAAAGATATTTCATCCATACTAAAAGAAAATATCTCATCTGTGGCTATTGGTGTAAATGAAGGCATTGGTCAAGGAGCATTTTTTAAAATGAATTTAATTTAATCAATCCTAAATTAAAACTTAAACAATTTTAAGAATAATTTTTTAATAAAAATTTTGGGAATATAAAATATTTTATTTCCTGAAAATTAATGAGAATTAGAAGAACTTTCAAGTAAAAACACAGGTCTCAATTGTAAAAATAGGTTTCAATTATAATCTAATATTACTCAATTTATTAGACACTGTAAAAAATTCAGTGGGTGGCATGTTAATGCCGACTGAGAAATAAATCCAAAAAAGTTATATTAACATAATATTTAAATAGGAGAAAGGATATCAATTAATATCATGAAAATACAAGAAATCCAATCTCCAAATAATAATTTGTCTGTTCAAATATATAACTTTAACGGTACTGAAAGAGTCGTCTTAGAAGACGATAAATTGTACTTAGAGAACAGTTTTGACTTATCAGCCCATCAACACTTTGAACATTTAGTCGGTAGAGAATTAGAGTTAATTACTGAAAATCTTCGATTACTGAAAATCCTTTGGATTTTCATAATTACAAAAATTGCAAAGCAATTTTTGGTAATTTTCATAAT
>JAISTD010000065.1 GCA_031272765.1 Candidatus Methanovirga australis
AATAGACAGGATTATCTAATATAAAACATGACAATATAATAAAAACATATGTGAATCTCTTTATTATAAGAGTCAAAAAAAAAAGAAAACTAAATATCACCACATCTACCAAAAAAAAAACCAACATCAAACAACAATAACAATATATTGAGTTCTCACATGAATTATTATATAATCATCAAAAGAACAAAACAAGTAAAACAGTTTACTACTCAGATGATAATATGCTCATAAAAGTATTATATCTAAATAAAACAAGATATAAACAAACTTATCCAAGTTCGATTTTGAACAAACTTATCTAACTTGCTCACTTACTTAAATAAAAATATAGCCTTATGTGGAATAAAAACAATCTTCATAGCTAAAAATGTTAAATACACCAAAACTCCAATCGACGCCAAAAAACATAAGGCACAACTGATACTCATAACCATAACAACAACAAAACAAAAAAAATAATATTGCAAAATAAAAATTAATTATTAATAAATAAAATTATTAATAATAATATTAATAAATAAAGCATATTAAGTTATTAAATAAATCTCAATTTTTAAATCCACTTAAAAAATAATGTTTTTAAATCAAGTCATGTTCTTTATCCTATTTTACCAAAATAGCTATTTAAAAATAAAATTTTTAAAAATAGAAAACTCGATATATGAATTAGATTATCAATATGATAAAAATTTAAATAAAAAAAACAAATTTTTTATCATTTAATTAAAAAATATAAAAGAGAGTGTTGAGTAATGAAAATTAAAGTTATTGAAAATGGTCCATATCTTGTAAGTGGAAATGTTCCATTATATAAAATAAAATTTATAGTTGATGAAAAAGGAAAGCCAACAGCATATAGTGAAAAAGAAAAAATTAAAACCAATGAAAACTATGCTTTATGTAGGTGTGGACATTCAAATAACAAACCATTCTGTGATGGGAATCATTCTAAAATTGATTTCAATGGAGAAGAAATTGCTGAGTTAGATATAAAAAATGTTTTTTCCGAAAATGTTGAAAATAATCATTTAAAATTAGTTGATCATTATATATATTGTGACCATTCAAGATTTTGTTTAAGAAATGGGGGCATTAGAAAATTGCTTGAAGAAGATAATGATGAGTCTAATGAAGAAGCTAAAGATCAAGCACACAATTGCCCATCAGGAAGATTATTAATCTATGATAAAGAAACTGGAAAGTCAACTGAACCTGTATTTGAAAAAGAAATAAATATTATATATGATACTGGTCAAGATATTAATGGAGCAATTTGGGTTAAAGGGGGAATTCCACTTGAATCTGCTAATGAAGAAATATATAGTATAAGAAATAGAATGACTTTATGTCAGTGCGGAAAATCCTGGAATAAACCTTTTTGTAATGGTTTACATTATATTAGTGAAGGATTCCAAGAGAAATTCCTAAAAAAATGGAATCTTAAATAAACTCATATAAATAAGGGAAAATAGCTATTTATAGTTAGTATTAATTAATAATATATATATTTTTCTATTTTCATTAAATCATAAATTACTTTATAAGTAGAATACTAAAATTTAAGTGGTGATATAAAATGAAATTTGGTATAGAATTTGTTCCAAACGAACCAATTGATAAAATTGCAAAGCTTGTTAAATTGGCAGAAGATGTAGGTTTTGAATATGCTTGGATTACTGACCATTATAACAATAAAAATGTATACGAAGCCTTAGCTATTATTGCTAACGAAACTTCATCTATTAAATTAGGACCTGGTGTAACCAATCCTTATGTAAGAAGTCCTGCAATAACTGCAGCAGCAATAGCTACTTTAGATGAAATTTCAAATGGTAGAGCAACCTTAGGTATCGGTCCTGGTGATAAAGCTACTTTTGATGCACTTGGAATTGAATGGACAAAACCTGTTAGTACAATCAGAGATTCTGTAGAAACCTTTAGAACTTTACTTTCTGGTGGAAAAACTGATGCTGGAGCCCAATTAGGTGGAGTTAAAGCTGTTCAAGAAAAAGTTCCTATTTATCAAGGAGCCCAAGGACCTAAAATGTTAGAAACTGCTGGAGAAATAGCTGACGGTGTTTTAATTAATGCATCTAACCCAAAAGATTATGATGCTGCTATCCCTCTAATTGAAAAAGGAGCTAAAACTGCTGGAAAAACCTTAAAAGACATTGATGTAGGTGCATACACAGCAACTTCTATTGATGAAGATTCTGGAAAAGCAGCAAATGCTGCTAAAATTGTTGTAGCTTTCATCGCTGCTGGTTCACCTCCTCCTGTTTTAGAAAGACACGGATTACCTGCTGGTATCAACGAAAAACTCGGTGGATTAATTGGTAAAGGTGACTTCGGTGGAGCTATTGGTGCAGTAGATGATGCATTACTTGATGCATTTTCAGTTGTTGGAACTCCTGATGAATTCATTCCAAAAATTAAAGCTCTTGAAGCTGGAGGTGTTACACAGTATGTAGCAGGTTCTCCAATTGGAGCTGACAAAGAAAAATCAATAAAATTATTAGGAGAAGTTATATCAAGTTACTAAACCTAATTTTTTATTTTTACTTTTTCTTTTTCTAAATAATTGATGTTTTAATATTAAAATTCTTAGATATCCTACAAATTTTTTCATTAAGATCTTTTTGATAAATTCTACTTAAATTGTCCTTCTTTTGAAACATTTTTGCTGTTTTCTCATAGACTTCTGGACAATATTTTTTCAGTGCAACCAAATATCTAATTCTACTATGATTGCTACCATCTCCAAAAAGAGTTAACGGACCAGGTATTATATAATCAACATCATATTTTTTAAAATCAGAACAAATTTTATTTAAACCTTCTTCAGTATCACTGATAAATGGAAGAATTGGCATCAAAGAAACACCAGTTAAAAATCCTTCTTTTTTTAATCTTTTAATAGCTTTCAATCTCTTGGATGGTCGAGATGCATTATATTCAAAGATTTCAGCTATTTTATCATCTGTAGTGGAAAATGAAAAAGTTAAAATAGCTTTTAACTTATAAAGTTCATCTTCATCTCCTTTATATTTAACCACAATATCTTTTGGTAAAATAGCTGATTTTTGAATCTTTTTCAAAATATCTATATCTCGTAATATTAAGTCTGATTTAGTTATTATATGCACTGCAAATCTAAATCTATTAATTATTTTAAGAACATTTCTTGTTAAGCCTAATTCTCTTTCAATTGGCATATAGCATTCAGTTGCAGATCCTAAGTTTATAACAGCTCTTTCACCATTTTTAGCCTTGTTTTTTAACTGTGTTCTTAATATTTCACAGGCATTTGATTTGACTGTCATAGAACTTGTTTGATCAGCATACTTACTTCCATTAACATAACAATAAGAACAATTAAAAGAACATCCCATATAAGGATTTAAGGTATAATCCTCAAGAAAAAATGATCTTTCACCACTCTTTTTATTATTTAAAATTGTTTTAACATCTTTCAAATCAAATGAATATTTAGTGGCTACATCTCTCATTCTCATCATCTAAGTTAGAGTATCGAAAGGAATACATAGAAATTTAAAAGAAGAATATAAAGAATAAATGAATTATAATAAAATAAAGGATTAAAGAGTTATTGGAACTGCTTCATAAACATTATCCAATTTTTCAAGTTCTTTCACAACCTCATTAGGTACAGGATTATCAACTGTAAGAACCATAATAGCTTGACCGCCTTTTATATCCCTTCCAACTTGCATTATACCAACATTTATATTATGTTCTCCTAATTTAGATCCAATAGTCCCAATAGAACCAGGAACATCTCGATACCTTGCAAGAAACATGTTTTCCTCTGGTTTAACATCAACACGATAATCATTTATCTTGATTATTCTTGACTCATACATTTGAGTACCTTCAATAGTAAAACTATCATCGTCAGTGCTTGCTTTAACCCTAATTATAGAATCATAAGTTTCAGCATTGCATTGCCTACCAACAACCACATTAATATCCCTTGATTTTGCAATAGAAAGAGCATTAATAGTATTAACTGGTCTATTAAGCATAGTACCTAAAATTCCTTTAAGAATAGTTCTTGTAAGCATTTCTTGATTTTCAATCTCTGAAAGCTCACCACAATAAACCACTTCAAGAGTTTTAATTTTATCATTAACAAACTGAGAAATAAATTTACCTAATTTTTCACTAAGCTTAAAGTAAGGCTTAAGTTTTTGGAAAGTTACAGGATCAACAATAGGCAAATTTAAAACATTTTTAGGAGTTTTACCTTTAAAAACCTGTGTAACCTCATCAGCAGCTATTATAGCAGCATCTCTTTGAGCTTCCATTGTAGATGCAGCAACATGCGGAGATAAAACAACATTATCCAATTCAAAAAGTTTATTGCCTTCTGGAGGCTCATTTTCATAAACATCCAATGCTGTTCCAGCTATTTCACCATTTTTAAGAGCATTATACAATGCTTCCTCATCAATTATACCTCCACGAGCACAATTAACAATAAAAACATTACTTTTCATTAATTTAAGTTCTTTCTCAGAAATCAGATGTTTTGTTTGAGGAGTTAAAGGAACATGAATAGTTATAATATCTGCTTCACTTAAAACTGTTTCAAGATCTGTTAGTTCAACACCCATTTCCTCAGCTACCTTCTCCTGTAAATATGGATCATACACTATAGCATCCATTTCAAATGCTTTACATCTACTAACAACTTGAGAACCAATTCGACCCATTCCCACAACACCAAGAGTCTTATTTCTAAGTTCAGTTCCAAGAAAATTAGATTTTTCCCATTTACCCTCCTTAACAGACTTATCAGCTATTGATATTTTCCTTGCAACAGCCAATATTAAACCCATAGTATACTCTGCAACCGTTATTGTAGTTGATTCAGCAGTATTAACAACCATAATACCTTTATCAGTAGCAGCATTAAGATCTACATTATCTACACCAACACCAGCTCTTGCAATTATTTTCAGATTATCTGCCTTATCAATAATGTCTTTTGTTAGTTTAGTTCGACTTCTAACTATAATTCCATCATATTCACTAATAGTTTTAATTAAATCCTCATGAGATATTTTTGTGTCAACAACAACTTCAGCGACTTCTTTTAAATTATCAATTCCTTCCTCATCAATGGAATCTGCAATCAATACTTTCATGTATTCACCTTTATAATCATCACATATCAATCTTATTTTATGTTAAAATCTTTTAAATTAAATTCTCTTAAACAATTAATTCTATTTTATATTAAACTATTAAATTTTATTATGATAAATTTTATTTTATCTATAAATAATTATTATAAATTAAATCTAAAATTATAATAAAAAATAGAACAAACTAAAATAACGTAATTAAAATAAATAAATAAATTAATAAACTAATTTAAATAAAGATATTTAGTGTATAATAAAAATTAAAATAATTTTTTTATAAAAATAATTTGTAAACACTTTTATTTTTAGTAATTGATTCATTATCTTCCTTATCTTATTTTTAATTATAAATTATATATATTGACTTTTTAATTATTAATAGTTTATTATTTTCCTAATAATTATTGTTTTCAGATTATATTTTAAATTAAACAATTTATAATATACAAATTATTAATTACTGAAAATCCTTTGGATTACTGAAAATCCTTTGGATTTTCATAATTACAAAAATTGCAAAGAAATTTTTGGTAAATTTTAATAATTAATATACATTATTTAGATTTAATTTAAAGATATTTTATAAGATATAATTAAATTAATAATTTATAAGCATAACCATAATGACTATAATTGAATATCCAAAAAAAGATTAATTTGCACCACTCCACGGCAACATTGTCCTTCAAAACGATTGTAGAGAAATAAAGCAATTGTGTATTAAGACAGTAATTCACTGCTGAACCACTATAACAGGAGGAAAAAATAGTGTTAGTGTTTAAGAATAAGTAATGTTGCTTGTTATTGTGGTGTGGGCGGGCAGCCCTCAGCGAACAATACTAAAAATGTTAAGAAGATAAATGTTGTTAAAATTCTAATTATCACAGTAGCCCAACCAAATAGTTGCCCTTATCTCTATTCCAATGAAAAATGAAAATAATAAAAACATCATATCTATACATGTTTAAATTAAGTATGTAGGAGCTCTCCTAACAAAGTACTTAAATCATTTTCAGATAAAGAAGTACCTTGTAGATTTTGAACATTCCAAAGTCCACTTCGTAATTGTATTATCTGATACTGAATGTAACCTACTAAATAAAATTTGTAAATCGCCTCCTTTTATGTTATCCATCGAATCTCTGGTTCTACACGACCTCTGAATCTTTAATTATTCCATGTGTAAATTATTTTACTATCACCTATTAAATCTATACTTGAGACATCAGATAATTTTGTAGAACTACCTAAATATGCAGATCCATCTAGCTTATACCATTCATTTTTAATTACATGATCAAATGATTGGATATAGCTTAATTTTTTTATTGTTCCATCTTTTAAGTGTGCTTGACCGTTTATATAAGCTGATGTGTGATCATTATCAATCCATCTAATATTGGCTGTTATTTTTACAGATCCATAATACTCATAAATTGATACATCTTTTATTTCACATTTCTGAGAAATTTTATTTGTATTAGAATTATTGAATCCACCAGTTAAAATACACATTAATAAAAATAATATAATTAAACATTTACTGATACTTAATCTATGTTTATTAGGTAAAAACCATAAAAAACTAAACTTATCCATTATATAATGTCCAAATGGAGTCCAACCTTCTTTTTTACCTATTAAAAAATTGATTACATTAAAATTATCTTTATCTTCCATCATATCACTCCCAATGAGAGTTTCTATTAACTATCAAAAATAGCATATTTTGATAAGATTTATAAAATTATGAAACTCCCATAACTAACCTAATTTGGTAATAGTATATAAAGATGTCGATTACTCACACCCTCCCCTGTGGTTTTAATTTGAGTATTAAGGAATATTATAGATTATATTACTGTATAAGTGATAAATTATTAACAATTTGATGGATCAATCAGAGTTGAATTAACCACCATATCTTTACACGAGTAAACAAAATAGATTCTATGCACCAATGAAAACCAAGCTATTTCACAATGAATAAAAGATTAATAATGGTGTGAAACCTATGAAAAGAATGATGATTATTCAAAAAGCTTAAAAGTGGAAATTTAAGCATCAAAAGGAGAAAAAAGTAGTGAAAGAATATTTGAGTAAGAGAGATTCCAAGTAAAGAATGAGAAACTATTTTTAATCAATTAAAAAAATTGAATGCGAAGCATTTAACTTAATCCAACTACCAAGTACTCCTAAAAAAAAGAAAAATTTACTCAATTTAACGATAGTCATGAAAAAAATAAGGAAAAGATTTAAATAACAGGAAAATCGACCTCAAAGGTAGAATATGTGAACTTTCCTAGAATATGCGATTTTTCCAATGAAAAGATGAAAATAATAATAAAACATCATATATAGAAGATTTTATTCTTTATTGTTAAAAATTTATTTTTAACTTAGAAGAATTTATTCTTCGCTTTTAAAAATATCAATTAAAAATAATTTATTTCTTTATTAAAGAATTTAAAATTAATTATATTAAAAAATATTATTATTCAAATAAACAAAATAATTTAAAATAAAATAATATTATATTCATTTAAAAATTCCATTACTTAAAGACACTGTTGCAAGAATACGAACAGAATATCTCCATAAAACACAAAAAGCTATTGAAACAAAAATAGCTAATAATTAACAAATCATTCAAAACTTTAGTAATCAAAAAGAGAAAAATCAAGCTGATAAAGACAATATTAAACTTAAAAAGCAATAGAAGAAATTCGTAAGTATGATGAAGCTTTGGCTTATAGCTAAGCAACAAATTGATTTGGATTTAGATGATGGAGTCAAACATAACTATTGTCAAGACAATTTAATTTTGGGTATTTTTTAAACATAGTATTTTGATAGTTTTTTGTCTGCTTTCTTTTTATTGAAATTCCAATTAATTTTACTATTTTTTTCATTCCTATCACT
>JAISTD010000188.1 GCA_031272765.1 Candidatus Methanovirga australis
CAATGTTATATTATTTAGTTAAATAATTATAAAAAGTATATTTTTATTTTAAAATCTACTTAATTGTTCAACTTAATATATATGATAACTGAACAAAAATAATTGTTGCACAGCCACTAAAATATTAACAGCCAATATAATTAAAATTACAGAAAAAAAAGTTATTCGACATTTCATAACATTTAAATATCTATATTAAGCTATTCATTAAATTGGTTTAGATATTTTCATGAATTATAAATGAGATATTTTTTTTAAAAATATTTGTTTAATAATTTAAAATATTTTTATTTTTAAAAATAGCTATTAGAATAATTTATTTAATAGAATGAATTTATATTAAGATGAATTTATAATAGTTAAAAAATATGTTAGTTGTTTTTAAGTGTTTCTAACTCTAATTTAGCTTTTTTAAATAGAGTTAAAAAACTGTCTTCATCAGAGACAGGTATTATTTCTAGTCCTAAATTTCTATGTTCTTCAATCCATTCTTCTTTAAAAACTGGTACTTCAATTTTAATTGGTTCATCGGTTTTATTTACAACAATTATATTTCTGTAGGGAAAGTTTCTTTCTACAATGTAGCCTCCAAGGCTTACAAGATGATGGTCTCTAACTACAAACTTCAAATAATCACCTTTCATTGATAATTTTAATTAATCTTATAATAAACTTACTATAATAGCTAATACTCCAAGTAGTGAAGTTCCAATAACTGTTGGGTATAATTGCTTATTTGTAAATATTGGTGAGAATGCACTTATTATTCCCATTATTAAAGGAAATATAAAAGCAATAGCTATGTTGATTAAGATTTTCCATGAGAATATGTTCAATGGAATACCTATAAACAATACTGAAAATATCATACTCATTGTAAATATTAGAAATCCTCGTGTGAAGTATACTATGGATCTATATTTTGATGCATATTCCATATATGGTCCTTCAATAACATCTGCCTTGGCTTTTAATATTGCGAATGGATATTCATTCATTAAAATCATATATCCTACAAAGAAAACTATGAATCCAAGTATTCCTCCTGTTGTAAATAGTATTGGTCCGTGAATAGCTTGGTAGTTTACAATATCTTTAAGATAGACACTTCCTACGATGGATACTGGTACGAATAAAGATAGGTAAAGTGGAAAAGAACCGAAAGATATTAATCTAAATGCTCTTTTTGAACTAATATCTTCGATATATGATCTTTGACTATCTGTATGAAGTCCTCCTTTCACTAAATCTGGAAAAGGCATTGGAAGAGACATTATGGACTTTGAAAGAGCCCCCATTAAAACATAAACTATTTCTTCAACTTTTAAAAATCCTATAATAGCTATTACACTTGCAATTGCCGTGATTGTATATGTTTGAGGCATTAAAAATATTAATATTAAAAGTATCACTATAAAACATATTATTGGTAATGATTTGTACAGTCCTGGCACTGTAGAATTTGGTTTAATATTCTCTTTAAAGAGAAATTTGATTGGAGCCATTATCCCTGGACTTATAACAGATGGTCCGATTCTCTGTTGAATTCTTGCATGAACATATTTTCTTTCAAATCCTGGAATTATTGATCCTATAATAAAAGCTATTATAATAGCACATACTATGGCTAAAACTTGATTTAAAACCCCTGCAGTTATCATTTGCTCATCCCTGTTTTATATTTTAATATTTTCTAAAGTTTATTTAACAATATAAAATTTGCTTAATTAATAATAATCTTTATTATAATTCTATACTGGTAGTGTCTATTATAGTTTATTATTATAATCCATAATTTCAATAGCTCTATCTGTACAAGTAAAACAAGGATCGCATTGAACAACACATAATTGTGCATCGGTTATGTGGTTATCAATACATGCAAGTTGCATTGCACCAATGTTAGACATTGATGGAGTTCTTATTATTGCTCCTCTTACTCTACCATCTTCAAGTCTATATGAATGATATAGTCTTCCTCTTGGAACTTCAATGTAACTATGAATTGTGTCAGTATCGATCATATCCCAAGATCTATTTACAATAGAACCATCTGGTAAGTTTTTAATAGCTTGTCTAATGATATTTATGGTTTCAGGTATTTCTAAAACTCTCATAAGAATATTGTCTTTAACATCTCCATCTGATAAAGTTATTACATTAATATCAAAGTCTTCATATTCCTTCATACTGGTTCTAAGATCCTTACTTACACCAGTGGCTCTTAAAGTTGGACCAGTAACCTCTAATTCTATAGCATCTTTTTGAAATATTTTTCCTACTCCAGTGATTCTGTTTATAACAATAGGATCACTAACAAAACGATCAGAGAATTCAGCCACTTTTGTTTCAATAAAGTCCATTCCTTCAAGTATTCTCTGAATTCTATTGTCATCTAATTCACATCTTGGTCTAACTCCACCAATTATAGAAACACCGTACTGAACTCTGTTACCTCCAATCATTCTTAATAGTTCCATTACAGTTTCTCTAATTGAGAATGCTCTCATTGAAAATGTTTCATGAGCTAAAACTTCACTTCCGTGTCCAAGGTATAATAGATGACTATGTAATCTTTCTAACTCTTCCATAATAATTCGTATATAGTTGGCTCTTGGAGGAACATCAACTTCAAGACCTTTTTCAGCTGTTAAGACAGAATTCCAAATATGGGCATTGGAACATATTCCACAAACTTTCTCAGTAAGAGCATTAGCTTTTTCAACAGGAAGTCCTTCCATAATTCTTTCTATTCCTCTGTGATTGACACCGACAGTTATTTCGGCATCTCTTATAATTTCATCTTCAACAAAAAGTCGAAGTCTATAAGGTTCTAATGCTGCAGGATGAACGGTTCCTAAAGAAACTTCAGTCTCTATTCTTTGAAAGTTATTCTCTTTATTCATTCAAGCACCTAACAATATAAAGTAGAATTTTTATAAAATCATTAATATTCTCTCATTAAATCAGTGATATTTTTTATTAGATCATTAATATTTTCATTATAATTATTAATCATATATTAATTTTATTTTTTTTATTTAAATTATTTATTATTACTAATTGATTAATATTTATGCAAAATAAAGATTTATCCCAATATAAATTAATTATATCAATATAATAATTTATACTAACTTATAAAATTTAAACTATTATCCAATAAATAAAAAAACTATTCTTTTAACTTGAGAGTATTTAACCTCACAAATAATAACACGATTATTATCATAATCCTTAAAAACACCATCAATGCGACCGTGCTTTATCAACTTCTCACCACTCACATCAAAACCCATAATATTCATCCATAACAAAGATAATGATTCATAAATCTTCCAATTCTCCTTGGCTCCAATGTTTAAATATGACGGATTTTATTAATATCATCCTGCAATCTATTAGCTAACTTATTACAATTACCATTATTAATATCCTTCCGTAAACTCTCACGAATATCAATATATTTATCCTTAAACTCCTCAACATACAAATCCTTAAGATTATCCTCATAAGCCTGCTCTACTTCAAAGTTAGGAATCTTAAGAATATATTCTGTTCCATACATTTTATTTTTAAACTTCTTATCAATTGTCAGATAACCTCCTTGAAAAAGCAAAGGTAAACTTCCAATATTCGCGGGGTCAATATCATTCAAATCCTTCTCATCAATAACCATATTTTCAAAATCAATATCCATGGTCCTGTTTTTTAATATATTTACCAAAAAATGTGGTGTTCCTGTAGAAAACCAATAATGAGAAAATTCATTGTTTTTCAATGCTGATAAAGTTGAAAAAGGATTGAAAACTTTCTTTTTACCATCGAAACTATAACCATCATACCAACGATTAAACTCATCCAGTGCTTCATTATAATCCATATTATTCTTTTCAGCAAAAGTATGCAGATGGTTTTGATAATTTTCTATTAATTCATCCTGAGTTATGCCACAGATAGTAGAATAATCACTAGCAAAGTAATATCCGATGGATTATTTAATTTAGAGAAAATAGAAGTATGAATAAACTTACTAATGCCAGTTATGAAAACAAATTTAAGGTATTCATCCTTATTCTTTAAAGATTGATAAAAGTTTTGAAGTACTTCACGATTAGCATCAGCCAACTCTGGATTATTTATATTATTTAATATTGGAGCATCATACTCATCAACTAAAACCACAACTTCCATACCATTAAGACCATGTAAATCTATTATTAAATTTGAAAATTTTTTCTTCAAGAAATGTGCTTATCCATAGATATGCCATTTATATCTGCAATCCTTTCAATTGTGTTACCTAAATCTATTCTTAAATTTTCAGTTGAACTACTATCCAAATCACTCATATCCAAATGTATTACATTATATGGTCTATCCCAACCATAGTGATCATAAATATAAAGACCTTTAAATAATTCTTTATCCCCAGAAAAAAGACTTTTTAAGGTGCTGACCAATAATGATTTACCAAATCTTCTTGGACGAGAGAGAAAAACAATGCTTTCATTATTGATAAGATCATGAATTTCCTTTGTTTTATCAACATATAAATAATTATTTTCTATTAAAAACTCGAATGTTTGCCTACCTAACATGATTTTTTTAAAGTCATTAGATTTCGAAAGTTTTTCATTGTTATTTTCTCCCATAGTAATCAACCCCTCAAAAAATCTTTTCTAAAAATGTTATTTTTCAACAATAGCTATTCAAACTTTTAAAAAAAGTTTGATCAAAACTATTCTATAAAACATCCATCAATTCTTTTCTAAAAATGTTATTTTTCAACAATAGCTATTTCTTCCTCATTCAATCCACATAATTCATAGACAAGTTTATCTATTTCTTTATCAATATTGGCTATTTCAATTTGTAAAGGTTGAATAATAGCTATTGATTCAGTGTATTCTTTTTCTAATTTATCTGCTTCTTTTCGACTGATTTCTTTATATTGTTTTTTCGTTTCTTCATATAAATCTTGAAAAGATAATTTATAATATTCTATTAACTTTTTATTAATTTTTGTAATACTAAAATCCCTTTTAAGGAATTTATGAAAAGAACGAATCTCAGATTGTAGTTCTTTATTTTTAACCATTATCATTTCACTTAGTTTAATTAATGGTTCTTGTTCTTCTTTTGAAATTATAACAATTGGTAATTGTTCCACATATTGTTTAATATATCTTATTCCCTTAGTTCCTAATGAATAACTTATTTTAGTTAAATACCAGTGCAATAGCTTTGAATTAAATAGTGCAATTAAATAATTCAAATTTAAATTATTATTATTTATTGTTAAGATGTATGAAGTATTTAAAAGAAAATAATTATTTAAATCTGATGTGAAAGAAGGATTAGAAACCATTTCAGAATACATTATTTTTGGCTTTTCAAATTCTTCATAATAAGCAATAACATCTTGGATTTCATACCATTCATAAGTTCCAGGTTTTCTTCCTACTTTTTCACCATTATTTCTTGGAGTCAATTTTTCTCTAAACTGTGATAAGTATTCTTCAATAACTGGATATTCTTCAATATTTATTCCTCTTCTTGTAAAAATTAGATACAAATTTTGATAATCAATGCTCCATCGGTGAATATCACGACCACGAAGCAAAGGCTTAATAATCTCACTATTTCTCAGATCTTTAGCTATTAAATCATTCTTGGTCTCCTCATCGACGATGAAAGCATCGTTAAGTCCTGTTAGAATGCCCCTATAAATATTAACATCTGGAATATCTTTTAATAGTGTACCTTGCCCCATTATTTTATTTTTTAAATTTAATACTTCTACGGGTTCAAAAGCCCAAGAATCATCAGTTAAACGATTTTGTTCCACCAGGAATGAATTGTTGTTAATGGCTATTTTATTGTTTTTGTCATTTGTTTTACTGATTATTATTACACTTGGATCTACTGTTGCATCATCAAAAACCTTTTCACCAGTGTAATCATTATAATTCTTTATATCGTAGTTCAATAAATAGTTACGGAGTTGTCGTCCATAATTTGCTTTTGTCCATTTGTTACTGCAGATAAAACCTAAAGAACCCCCATTTTTAAGAATACTTAAACCTTTTTCAAAGAAATAAACATATAAATCAGCAACACCAGTATAAGTCTTATAATGTTCCTGGAAATATGGTTTAAATTCTTTTATCTTTTCCTGTCTAACATAAGGAGGATTACCTATCACTATGTCGAAACCTCCATTCTCCATAACTTCCCTAAATTCTTCCATCCAATTAAAGGGTTGGGCCATGTATTCTGGATCACTTATTAATGAGTTTCCACACTTTATATTATTGTCTAAATCAGGTAGTTTATCTCCACTTTGAGCTACTTTTAAAAATAAGCTTAGTTTTGTTATCTCAACTGATTCAGGATTAAGATCCACACCATAAATATTATTTAATAATATGTTTTTTTGTTGGTCAATATCATCAAAGAAAGGCTTTAAATCATCATCATTATATACTTTATATTTATGATTATATATAGTCCTACGAATATCAAGTAATATATCTGTAGCTTTATTTAAGAATGCTCCACTACCACAAGCAGGATCAATGATTTTAATACTTCTTAATTTATCTTCCAAGATATTTAAATCATTAGAATACTCTTCAATTAAACCATCCATAGTATTGTTGCAATTTCTACTTAAGTAAGGAATAATCGTGTTCTCACAAATATATGTTGTTATGGCTTCTGGTGTGTAATATATGCCGTGTTTCTTTCTTTGATTATGCTCTTCACCTTTTTTAAGTTTTTCAATATCAGTTATGCTTTGTTCAAATATATGCCCAAGTATATTAACATTTAATTCACTACTATAATTAAATGAAGAAATAATCAGCAAATTACGATAGATTGGATTAAGATAGGGAAAATCTTTGATCAAATTATCTATATTTTCTTCCTTTTCCTTAAATCCATGACTAACTTTAATATGTTCGGTGCTTTTTATCTCATCACTCAAATTCAAATTATTTAAATTTTCCTTAAATAATCCTCCATTATATGATGGTATACCTATATGTGGATTTCCGTGATCTACATCTTTCCATAAATCATTTAATCCTCTCCATATCCGATTGTCACCTAATCTCCCCTTTTCCACTGGTTCAAGAATTTCATTATTTATGCTTTTAGAGGGCAATAATCCCATATCCTCACAAAAACAGATGAATATCACACGATTAAGTATAGTTCCACTGTAAGTTATACTATTCTCTTTATCATATCCTTTATCTTGTAGTTGGTCTATTAATAAAATTCTTGTATGATGATATAAATTATAAAAATTCTTATTTATGTTCTCTCTTTCAATTATTAATTGATCTTCATCATATAATTTATTAAGATTATCGTGATCAAGAACAGATTCTTTGCTAAACACTAGTAAAAATAGTTGTAAAATATGTTTATTTCCGTTATGATATATTAATTCGTCTAAATTAAAACTCACCATATTTTCTTTTGTGTTTTTGTGATATAAACGAAATTCATAGTAATTGCTTACAATAACCCATTCAATACTCTTTTTTTCACTACCGTAATCAAATGCTTGATCAACAGCACTCGGTTTTTTATTATATTTCTTATCAAGGTTTGTTTTCGAACCTTTTAATTCAATGACTATATATGGTTCACCATCTTTCAGTATTATAAAATCAGCACTTTTACCTTTGCCTAATTTCTTTTCGTGATTAAAGTCTATCTGGTCAATGTAGCCTAAAGCTCCTGTTAGAATTGTAGAAGCAAAATATGTGTAGTTTTCTTCTTCTTTTTCTAAACTACCAGATTCATAGGATTTATACCAATTCTGTAATTCTGAATTTGAATCATAGGGATATTGTATGGTTTTAATATTTCCCCCATATTTCTTTAAACCACTTTTTAATTGTAGTAAATTGTTGATCATATATTAAAACCTTTTTCATATATTTTCTTCTTATATTTGTCATATTTTTTGAAATAAAACTATAGTATGGTATTGTCAAAAATTATGGTGATAGATTCATAATGTAAGAATATTCAGATTTGTTGGATTATTATGTTTTCATCGATTTTGGGGTTTTATCAACTTTCCATAAGATATTTTCTCTACATAACAATTATCACAAGGATTTTTGACAGAACCATAGTATTTTCCTCAACTTTGTTAACATATTGTATTTCATTAAATTTTTTAAAAAACTTTAATTAAATTCTTTAAAAGATTTATTATACTTTTAAATTAAAATTTGAATATAGTCCTTGATATTAATAAATTTAATTAATGAATTTTTCATATAATTTTCAACTTAGAAGAATTTATTCTCTGTTTAAAAATATCGATTAAAAATAATTTATTTCATTATTAAATGATTTAAAATTAATTATATTAAAAAATATCTTTAAATTAAATTTAAATAATGTATATTAAATATTAAAACTTTATAATCTTATAAAATTTTCAAAAATGACTATAAAATACAATAAAATATTATATTTATTTAAAAATTCCATTGCTTAAAAAAATTATTTCAAGGACTATAATTTAAAGAATAATTTTTAATAAAAATTTTTAAATAAATGTTATAAAGGTTCGGAGATGTAATATATAACAATTTTACAATAAAATAAGCTCCTAACAATTCATCGTGTTACGATTGGAATTAATCTGCATTTAATAATTTTGGCAAAGCTGCCACGACACCAGATAAAATATCTTGTGGTCTTACTGCACAACCTGGAACTTTAGCATCTACAGGTATTATATTCTCAACAGGTCCACAAATCTCTTCAGAAGGAATATCACCGTGAATATTCTTGTAGACTCCTCCCATTAAAGCACAAGACCCTGCGGCTATAACTGCTTTTGGATTTGGAATAGCTTCATAAATTTTCTTTAAAGGTTCTTTATTGAAATATGTGACTGGTCCAGTCACAACTAAAACATCTGCTTCACGAGGATTCCAAGTTAAGAATACATTGTATTGTTCACAGTCAAATTTAGGTGAAAGAACACAGTTGACAATTTCAATATCACAACCATTACATCCTCCAGTATACACCAACATTAAGTGTATGGCTTTTCCTCGTGAATATGATTTAAGACTCATTTAATCACTTCATTATCTTATGTATTAATTTTTTCTTGTTAGAAATTTGGAAATACTCTTGTTATTTTTAATAACATTATTATTGGATAAAAATTGAGCAATAAACTTAATCTTATCTTCAGATATTTTCACTGGCTGAGCCATAAGTTCATTTAATTTCAAACTTACCTCACCAACATCATTTGGATGTATTGTGGATTTTTCTCCGAATAAAGCATAAATCGGACAAAAATCATGACAGTAATAACAAAATACACATTTTTCACTGTTTAATTCTGGGATCTGGGTTTTAGTCCAACCAAGCATCAATTCTTCCTTTTTATCCAAATTTATCATTGTGATGGCATTGGTAGGACAAACATTTGAACATCCACCACAACCAATACAGGCTGTCTTTGCAACTTTATCAGTTGGTTTAACATTTCCTCCTAAAATATCTGCTCTTAGTTCCATATCTGTTAGTCTACCAGATTTAAAAAATATTCTTTTGAAGTTACTATAAGCTCCTTCTAAGATTATTCTAATTAGATTTTTCATATAAACACTCAATTAGTAGATTGTACTCAGTAAATAAAAATATTTATTCATTAAGATTCTTTTTATTTATCAACATTCTTCTATAAATTCTCTCTCAAATATAAATGCTTTTGCTGGACAATTATTATAACAAGCTCCGCAGAAGATACATTTATCTAAATCAACACTAATTTTATCTTCATCATCAATTATAGCATCTTCTGGGCAGATATTGTAACAAATTTTACAGTTTATACATAATCTATTATCAGTGAGATTGAATCCGTTTTCAATAATCTTTTTAAACATTGTTGACTTTGCAATAGCATCTTTTGGACAATTTATTCCACAGGTTTCACATAAAATACATTTATCTAAATCAACTAAAACCTTACCTCTTTTTAGTGTAATTGCCTTCTCTGGACATAGTTCTTCACATGTTCCACAACTTATGCAATCATTAGAAACTGAACCATCCCATTTCACATTTTTAAAGTTTCGGGCTTTCTGAACATCACAAGCCTTAACACATCTACCACATAAAACACAGTATCCATCTAATTTGGTAATAAACGACTCTGATAATGTGTTTACAGGACAATTTTCAATAGCTTTTTCAAAGGGCCGATTAGCAATACTTGGATCAAATCTCATATTTCCATCTATCTTTACTAAAGATCCATCTTCACAATTTTCGCTGCATAATCCACAGCTAAGGCAAGACACGATTGTTCCTCTGGTTTCTTCATTTGATTTATTGATATAAACTTCAAAGTTTTCCACTGAGATTGCATCTTGAGGACAATTTTTATAACAACTTAAACATAAAACACATTTTTCATGATCAATATTTTCCTTCTCAATTGCATTCACTGGGCAAATATCACTACATATCCTACATTTAACACATTCTTCATTTCCATGAATCCTTACATTAATTGCATTAGTTGGACAGTAATATTCACATCTTCCACAATAAATGCAGCTATCTAATTCAGTGACAACAGAATTTCTTACAACTTCTTTTTTATCTGGAGTTTTAGATATATGATTATCATTATTATTAATCAGAATATCAGATATATTAACTGAGTTTAGATATTTGTTTTGCTTGTCTTCACGTAATTCAAATCCATCTATCCTTGCATTTTCTGGACATACTTCGCTACAAACACCGCATCTTGCACAAATTCCTTTAGTTTTCCCATTTTCAATATGAATACTGTTTACTGGACACGAAAATTCGCACATTCCACAACCATTACACTTTGCTTTATCAACCACGTAACCATCATATCTGTTTTTAAATATAGCATTATTTGGACAAATATCAAAACAAGTCCCACATGTAATACAACCAAAACCTTTTCCATTAACTAATTTGATGGCTTCAGTAGGGCACTTTTTAACACATTCTCCAATTCCTTTACATTCATTTGTTGATAAAAACATGATTTCCAGCCCAATATATTATATTAAATAATAATTATATTTCTATATCTTTTAAATAATAGCTTTTCTAAATATGATATATTTAAACATATAATTTTTATAAATATATAATTTTTCTTAGTTATCTGTAGTTTATCTTAATTAATTAGAATTTAAATCTATTGGCTATAATTTAGATATTTCTTTTCCAACGATTATTCCAACAGCTCCAAATATAAATCCAGTTGCTATTGGAATATCATTATAATAAGGAAATTGCCCTAATTGCCATGATACTGTAATAGCGACAATTAATATGATTATGAATGATGATCTGGTAAATATTATATTATTATTTGGACTGTCTTTTATAGTTAATCCTATAATGAGACCGATGATCAATCCTACTATAATTGGTCCTAAATTTAACATCTGAATCCTCTATTAATAAATTAATCAGTTATTTTCCAATATTTTTTTTATAATTCATTTATTAAGTTGTATATTTTATTAAGCTATAATTGTTTTACTATTTCATATTTTACTATTTTTATTTGCACTTATTTTACTATTTTGTAAATATTTTTTTTAATTTTATTTAAACCTTCATTTTTTAATTATTACTTTAAAATAATTAAGTGGAGTTATCTTTATTGTTTGAATTATCTTTGGAATCATCTTCATCAGTTCTTTTGAATTGAGAAAATGCTATTACAATTGCACTTAATCCAACGAAAACCTTCAAACCAACGAAAATATTTAAATAAGGCACAATTCCAGCATTTGTCACATCAGGGTAGTGGAATAACTTTACTATGGTTGTTGGAAGTAAATGATAAAAGTCTGTACCTACATTGTATAAAAAGAATCCAGAGGTAAGTAATCCAACAAGACCGAGTGTTATATAACCTAATGCTCCCACACTCTCAATATTTGATATAAAAGTATGTGAAAGTTGTATTGGGCTTTTTTCTACTCCATAAACTAATATACATAATATTATTCCTCCAGCTATCATTGCCCCACCTTGAAATCCGCCTCCTGGTGTAATATGTCCACCAAGAATGGTTAAAATACCTAAACATAGGATTATAAATGTTGCTGGAAATACAAATATCTTTAAAATTGTACTCAATTTCATCACATCCAAATATATGCATGGGTTTAGCATATTAATAGTTTTTAATTAAATTTTAATAATATGTTTTACCAATTTATTATAACACTTATTGAAAATTTTTATTTAAAAGTTGTTCTTAGAATTCTTTAATTTTAATTTAAAATTTTTTATTTTGAATTTAGAAAAACGAAGTTTTTCTTTAATTTCAAGATATATTAAAACCATTTAAACTAATTTAATATTGGAAATTTTAACCAGACTTTTTTTAAATGTTTGATAAAAATATATTATGTTAATAAAGTTCAGTTAAATAATATATTTTGAAATTATGAAAAATTGTTAATATTGAATTTTAAAAATGATTTTATAAAAAAATGATTTTATAAAGATATAATAATACAATATATGGTGAATCATAATATATAATATAAATGATTTTTTTTAAGTTAATTATTTATTTAATTTATTCATTTAATATAGTTTAATTATCATTTAAAATCAACGTTATATTTAATCTTATTTTATCAATCTTTTAATATTCCTCTTCCAAAGACCAATAAAACTACAACTACAGAACTTACTAATATCAATGCTTCACCTAAAGTGTCATAACCTCTCCAATCAAATACAATTAGTGTGACCATATTTGGGGCAATATTTGTTCCTAATACATTATAAATTTCACTTACACCTGGATTTATGAAGTTATCTAATTTGAAAAGTGCACTAAGTAAACTTACTCCAAATAATGCAGTTGATATTGATAAGATTAAAGTTCTTATGCTGTTATTTTCCAAAGTAAGCTCCCCTACACAAATAATTATTTAAGTGTATTGATATTTTATTTAAGTTCAGTGATAAATTTTTTGGTATTCTATCTAATTTCATTATAACACTCCCCAATAAACAACACTAACCAATATTCCAAGGGTTAAAATCACATAGAACATCATCTTGTTAAGGGAATCATCTTGCTCCTTTTTAAGTTTGCTGATTAATGGCATATTAGTAATTAAGTATAATCCTAAACCTAAGATTATTAAGACTGTTAACATAACATTTATTCGTCTAAGCAGGATAGATGAAATTAGTATTGTTGAGACTATTGTTAATTCAGCGGCTATTGCAGAACTTACATTTTCGTTTGTGATAATATCTTTTTTTAGTTTATTTTGAAAATTTTTAACTGAATTATGAATCATTGTGTAGATATCCATCTAAATCAGACCTCCAACAAATACACTAAAGTCTTTCACAACTAATTCGGGCATTAATCCTAAAACAATACAGATTATTAGTAAAATAGCTATGGAGAGTATGGTTGATCGTGGCACCAATGATTTTTCTATTGTTAAATCTTTTGGCTTTGGTTTAAGATATGCTGAATGAAATATTTTTATAAATGTCATAAAAGTGACAATACTAATTAATATCATAATTATAGCAAGTTCAGGGAAGTTAGCATTTAAAGCTGATTGAATTAGCATTAATTTACTTTGAAACCCATTTAAAGGAGGAACACCAGCCATTGCAAACCCTCCAATCAGAACCATAATAGCTATTTTAGGGTGGCTTTCAATAAGACCACCTAACTTATTAATATTTGATGTTTTGGTTAATTGTAGAATTACACCAAATCCTATAAACAACAATGCTGTTATTATTAGTTCATTAAGTCCCTGGAATAATGCAGCAGTGACGGATAATTTTGTTCCAATACCAAAACCAAGACCAAGATATCCAAGTTCTCCAACAGCTAAAAATCCAATTATTCTTCTTAAATCAGTTTCTATAAGTGCCATTGTAATTGAAAGTATCATTCCACATAATGAAAAGAATATTATAAACCCATTAATAAATGGAAGGTGAGAGTAAATTCTAAGTATCGCAAGTCCAAAACTCAGAAATATAACAACTGATAATGCTTGTAATATTGCACTTCCACTTGGTGTAGCCTTACTGTATATTGCAGATTTAATTGTGTGGAATGGTGGCAAACCTACACTATAAATCCAACCAAAGAAAATTAATCCAAATGAAAATAAAAATACTGGTGAAATTGGGTCTATTAGTCCATTTTTAACTGCATTACTTATGTCTGTTATGTTCACACTTCCAACTAAGCCAAGCAAAAATCCTATTCCTGTAAGAAGTATTGGTCCACCTATAGAACCTAAAATCATGTATTTCATAGCAGTTTCATATCTCTGATCATCATTTGAACTTAGTATTATTCCTACTTGAGCAGTAATAGCTATTTCAAAAAATATGTACATATGGAAAATATCATCTGATAGAAGCATAGCTGTTACAGAACCTAAAGCCATAAATATTAGGAACATGTATGAACCAGAACTTCTTTTCCTTTCATTAATCGTTATAAAAATAGCTAAAAACCCTAAAAGGAATAAGAAAAATAAGATTGCCTTTTGTAAACCTCCAAAGTAGTAAGTTATTCCAATGTGGAGATTTGATAAGTTAGTGTTTGAAATAAAACTTGGAAGTGAGTTTAATAAGTCTCCATTATCTATTAATGGAGAATGCCCTCCAAAATAATGAAGTCCATAGTTAGACAATAAAGGAATTAGAGGCAGACAAATAGCTATTATAAATGAAACTATTTTAACCAGGGAATTTTTCCCATGAAGAACATTCAAAAGAATAGCAGCTATTATTGGGATGATAACCATTAAAGGAATTAAATCATTCATTACTATCACCTAATATCTCAGAGGCACTTAAACTACCGTGTTTTTTATATAAAACCATAGCTATTGCCAATATAACAGCTAAAGTACTTGCACCAATAACTACACTTGTAAGAACTAAAGCATGAGGTAAAGGATAAGCTGAATTTGTTATGAACCAATCAGGAGACATGTTCGGTAAAAGAATAGGAACTACACCTTTTGGTTTATATGCTAATGTAATTAAGAATAGGTTTGCTCCTTCTTCAATAAAAGATATACCAATAATTTTTTTGATTATATTATCAAGAAATATTGCAGCATATAATCCAACAAGGATAAAGCATCCTGAACATAGTAAAGCAGCTAATTGAACATCAATCATCTTTACCAACTCTTTGAGTTTTGTAAATTGCTAAAGCTAAAAATACTGGAACAATTGCTGCACCAACAATAGCTTGAGTTAATGCAACATCTGGAGCGAGTAGAATCTGAAAAAGAATAGCTACACATCCTCCACTTATTCCTGTAAGAATAGCTGCTTTAAGTAAATCTCTTTGTGCAAGTGCAAGAATTGAACCTAAAACTCCAATTATCATTACAATATATTCAATCATTATTTATCCTCATTTATGATATTTAATTTTGAAATAGAATATTGTTCGTCTTGATTACCAAGATGTTCTTCTTTAAATTTAGAGTTAAGTGAGATATTGTTGTTTTTAGAACTATTATTTTCACTTCTTTTCTTACTTTCAGTCCCTTCTTTTTTAACATTATTCTCAATCTTTTCGTCTTTATCCTCGATTTCAGGTATTTTTTCAGGGACAAAATCATCTTTAACCTCATCCTCACCATAATAATAGGCATTTGCCATTGCATGACCAACAATAGGGGCAAGAATAAAATAAATTCCAGCTAATAAAGGTTGATTTAGTCCAATCATTGCTAAAACTCCAGCAATATCCACAACACCTAAAAAATGTAATCTCGCATAAATAACCTTATCCATATCATTTTTAAGTCTTAATATTCCAATAGAGGCCATTATAATCAGTACAGAAGATATGATCAAACACAAAGATTGAAATACCTCAAAAATTGTATTAATCATGTTTTTCTCTCCTTAATACAATTGAAAAAGCAATAGTGCCTACAACACCAAGAATGAGTAATGCAAGGGCGATATCTTTACAAAACTCAATGTTATGTAGATTACCGTACACTAAAAGCAAAATAGCTATTCCAAGTGAGAATGTAGCACTTCCAATCAATCCCATAGCTATTGTTTTATTGGTTGTTATTTTAATAGCCACCAATAGGAATATAACTAATGATACCATTAGAACATATTGTGAAATTAGTAATATCTCCATTTTAATCACTTTACTCTAACATCTTTTCAATATATTTTTCAAGAGGAATAATATCTTTATTTTCTCTTGGAGATATGACAGCGACCTTCAAGACTGAATTTTCGCTATCTAAATCTATAGTTAATGTGCCTGGAGTTAAAGTTATTGTATTTGCCAGAATAGTTTGTGAAACAGGCCTTTTAAGAATAGTTTTTATATTTATAATGTATGGATCAATATTTCCAGTAATAGATCTTTTAGATGTATCAATAGTTGACTTTATAATTTCTTTTATTAACACAAAGAAAAAAAGTATACTATAATAAAATCTACTCAAAAACATCCATTCATCTCCATAGCTATTTCCCAATTTTAAAGTATTATTAATTTAAAGTATTATTTAATAGTTAATTCAAAGAATGTTAGTTAGTTAGTTTAAATTGTTAATTCCTATTTTAATTTAAAAAATTATTATTATTTAAATAATACATTCTAATTTTTTTATTATACATTCTAATATTAAAAATTTTTGATATATATAATATATTTAAATAAATTACTTTATTATTTTGTTATTATACTTAAGTTATATAAACTTATTTATTCAATGTAGCTAATAAATCTTAATATTGTATGCTTATGGTTTAAAATGTAATTAATGATTGATTTTGTATTTATTATTAATATTATTATTATATTATTAAAATTAATATTATTATATTATTATTATGTTTGTTATTATGGATATAAAAACATTATATTTATTTTACTCTTTGACGCAATTTAACAGCCACACCTTTGTTTGCTTTTTCCATTTCTTTACCAGATAAGATGGCTTTTCCAACAGCCACAACTTCATCGTTTTTGATGATAACAACTTCATCCTTAGGAATAATACTGTAATCAGCTTTCTCAACACCAGGAGAAAGTAGGGTGTTTGTAGTTAAATCAAAATTAATCTCCACAATTTTAAGAGAAAAATCTTTCAATATCTCCCCACCTTTAAGAGTTAGGGAGAATAATCCTGTATCTGCATTTAAAAGTCCTATTTGTTCTTTGTTTAGTAAAATTTTTTCATGATATCTGCCTTTTATAGAAACATCATCATGAATAAGATTGAAACCTTCTTCTCCAAATTGGTAAATAGCTATTGATCTTAGTTTATGTAATAATCTTTCTCTTCTTTTCAATTTTGGAAATTTTTTAAGTTCTTCTTTTAAATTATAAATTGATTCAAATGATGTTGGTTTTTCATCTTTACAAGTGTATATGCAGTCGTCAAGATATTCTCTACAAACTTCTTCGTAACCACCAGATACATTGGCAACAACAGTTTTATCTTTAACATAGTCTTTAAGAAGTTCACCAGATATTTTTTTCTCTTCAAAACTCCAATTACCAGTAACTGGAACATCATAAGATTGTATGGGAAATGTTGTCTCTAATTCTCTTGGACAAATTCCGAAAGGAGATGTTAATATTAGTTCTTGATAGTGTTTGCTGTGTTTTCTAAATATTTGATGGGATTTAGATGTTGAATATGGTTTTCTCATACTACAAGGAAGAATAACGATTAAATTTCCTAATGGTTTCAATAATCTCATTCTTTCTCTCCATCTAAATGCTTCAGGACGATAAAGAGACTCTTCACTTGAACATATTACTTTCATAACTTGACCTTTATGTTTAATTTTTTTATTAATTTAATCTATGTTTGATTAGTGAGGGTTTAATTAATTATTAATGACTGTTTAACAGACTCTTGGAACTGGGTCAGCTATTGGAGCTTCTAATATTCGTGTTCCTCCAACTGGAGTTTCAACTAAAACCTTGTTGCCTTCAACAACTTCCCCAATTATTCTGGCATCGCGACCATATTTATCCTTTTTGATGGCTTTAAGAATTTCATCAGCTGATTCTGGTTTAACACCTATTAGAACCTTACCTTCATTTGCCACTTCATAGGGATCAATTCCTAACATATCAGAAATAGCTTTAACTTCTTCTTTAACTGGAATCAATTCATCTTGAAGCACGACTCTGACACCAGATTTTTTAGCCATTTCGTTAATAGTGTTAGCTAATCCTCCTCTTGTAGGGTCTTTCATAGCTGTCACTCCGCCAACATCAAGACTTTTACTAACAATACCCCAAACAGGAGCAACATCAGATTTTAAATCTGTTTCAAATTCGAAGCCTTCTCTAAATGCCATTAAGGACATTCCGTGATCTCCTACACTTCCACTGATAATAATTTTATCTCCAACTTCAAGTGATGAGTCTTTGATAGTTTTTCCTTTCTTGGCAATTCCAATACCAGTGGTAACGATTACTAATCCATCAAGTTTGCCCTGTTCCATTACTTTTGTATCTCCAGATATTATTCCAACATCAGATTCTTGACATGTTTCATTCATAGATTTAATTATTTTATCTAAATCATCTATTTTGAATCCTTCTTTAATGATCATTGCATTTGTAATAGCTAATGGTTTAGCACCCATAACTGAAACATCATTTATTGTACCTGCAGCAGATATTCGACCAATATCTCCCCCTGGAAAGAATAATGGATTAATTGTATGCCCGTCTGTTGTAATAACAATCTCATTATCTTCTAAAGGTATTGTTGCACCATCATCTAATGAATCTAAACCAATTCCTCCATTAACACTTTTTTTGCTAATATTTTTAAGTATGGTTTCAGAGATTAATTTGCCCATAACCTCTCCACCTGCTCCGTGTGACATTCCTATTTTCATTTTATCTTCTTCTTGATTTGTTATATTTTGATGTAATAATTTCAATTAATAGGCTTGTTAATAATTGTAGTATTAAGCTTATAAAAGTCTTGTTTAGTATAGATTATATATGTGCTGTCAAAAATCCTTGTGATAATTGTTATATTACTACAAATATTAATAAAAAGATGTGTGATATTATTAAATAATGACACAAAACATATCACACAATAATATATATGGTGAAGATATATTTAAAGATAATGTAAAAATAGAAAATTGTGTTTTGATAGTTAAACCTACAGCACCGTTTTCTTTGGTTATTGAATTAGTAAATTTCGTTATATCAATTTTTGAAATCATTTATTGGGATGGAAGAGGCTTAACCTGTCCAAATTGTACCTGTCCAAATTGTGGAAAAAAATTGTACAAAAACTCGTACCACAAAAGATTAAATATTCTTTACTAACTATTTATATTTATATTTTTAAACTATAATAAATAAAATCAGTATTAATAAATATAATAAACTTAAAAAAAAGTTGTTGATGAATATTTTGATAATAAAGATTTAATATTACTATGATTAAATAATTAATGAATTGAATGATAAATGAGGATATTATGAAAGAGGAAAATATTATGAAAGGGAAAGTTTGGAAGTTTGGAGATGATGTTGATACAGATGTTATAATCCCTGGACGATACCTAATATATACAGATCCAGAAATATTAAGTAAACATTGTATGGAAGGTTTAGATTCTGAATTCTATAAAAAAGTGAACAAAGGAGATATAATTGTTGGAGGTAAGAACTTTGGTTGCGGTTCTTCAAGAGAGCATGCCCCAATAGCTATTCAAGGCACTGGTATTGGAGTTATAATAGCTGAATCCTTTGCAAGAATATTTTATAGAAACAGCACAAACATTGGCATACCTCTTCTTGAGGCACCAGGAATAGGCAAATTTCTAAATCAAGGAGATGAAATTGAAATAGATATGGATGAAGGTGTTATTATTAAAAAAGATGGAAGTAAATACGAATTTAAAAAACTGCCTTCATTCATGCTTAATATTCTTGAAAAAGGTGGATTAATTGAATATCTTAAGGAAAAAGACTCACAATGATTAAATAACAAAAAACTGAAGTGTTATAATGTATAAAATAGCTATTATCCCTGGAGATGGGATAGGAAAAGAGGTAATGGAAGCAACCTTAGAAGTTTTAGATGCACTAAATATAAACTTAAAATACGAATATGGTGAAGCTGGTGATGAATGCCTCAAAAAAAATGGGGTTGCACTTTCAGATGAAACAATAGCTATTGTGAAGAACTCTGATGCTTGTTTATTCGGTGCTGCTGGTGAGACAGCTGCAGATGTTATTGTTAAACTCAGACAAATTATGGATTTATTTGTAAATCTTAGACCAGTTAAGTCATATCCAGGAGTGAATAGCTTATTTAGTGGTCTTGACTTCATAATTGTTCGTGAAAATACTGAAGGAATCTATGTTGGTCAAGAAGAGTATACCGATGATGGTGCAATAGCTAAAAGAATAATTACAAGAGAAGCCAGTGAAAGAATTTGTGATTTTGCTTTTAAATATGCAAAAAATAATAATAAAGAAAAAGTGACAGCTGTTCATAAGGCAAATGTATTAAAGAAAACAGATGGTCTATTTAAAAAAGTTTTTTATGAAGTTGCCAATAAGTATCAAAATATTAAAGCTGAAGACTACTATGTTGATGCAACAGCTATGTATCTTTTAACGAGACCTCAAAGTTTTGATGTTATTGTGACCACTAATTTATTTGGAGATATATTATCTGATGAAGGAGCAGGTCTTGTAGGTGGATTAGGTTTACTTCCTTCTGGTAACATTGGCGAAAATAATGCTTTATTTGAACCAGTCCATGGTTCTGCACCAGATATTGCAGGAAAAGGTTTAGCAAATCCAACTGCAATGTTACTTTCAGCTGTGATGATGTTAAACTATTTAAATGAACAAAATAATGCTAAATTATTGAATGATGCTATTTTTAATGTTTTAAAAGAAAATAAGCACTTAACCTCCGATATGGGTGGTGAATCATCTACTATGGAAATGGCTAAAGAAGTTAAAAATAAGATATTGGAAAAGAGATGATGGATTAAAGGATAGAAATGTGTTAATTTTTTTAAATGTAAGAAAAAACTTTTATAACATTCCATATAATCTATGAATTATATAAAAAGATATGTATTCTTGTTTATAACTTACTACTATTTTACTTTATTTATAACAAATAATGTATAAATACATATTTATATGTATAAACTCAGAATAAAATATTAGATTTATTGGAAAATTCAGCTCCAATTTAGATAAAATCTTTAGATTTATAGATAATATTATTGGAAAAGAATATTTTGAAAAAGCACTACAAGTTAAATATTGAAACTCATTTCAGACATTAAGAAAGGCACTGACAATCTACAAAACATTCATCAAATATATTATTTATTCTTCTATTTTGTTCTTAATATGAGTTGATTATATTTGCAATTTCTTCTACTGCTTTACCTTTATTCATTCCCAAATGAACATCATCAATATTTACAACTACAATATTTTTAACATTATCCTCTAAACCATTATACTTAGACCATCCAATCTTAGAATCCTTAGCCCTAAACAAAATCACATCACCACCATAAAACTTGGGCCTATACCTAAAAGCAGCCTTCCCTAACAAATCATTTTTATGTGCAAATATTTTAAAATCCTCAGCACGCAAAACCTCACCATTCTCAAGAAGAGTTTTAATCTCCTTATTTGCCTTCTCCATCGCATTATGTCTGGGATCATTAATAACCGTCATTTTGATATTCGTGTAAAATGTTGGATCCAGTAAAAACAACTTAATGACATTATCACCGCTCTCCTCCAATATTTTAGCTATTTCATAGGCTATAATCCCGCCAAGGGACCAGCCACCAATATAATAAGGTCCTTCAGGCACAACCGTTTTAATATGTTTTATATATGTCTTCGCAACAGAATTTATCGAGACTAAATTTTCATCCTCCTCATAATATGGAAACTCCAAGACATAAAATCCTTGATCCTTACTAATATGTTTAGCTAACTCTGTGTACAATATACTCCCACCAGCACAACTATGAACAAAAAATAAAGGAGGCTTAATATTATTTGAATTAAATGTGAAAATATGGATCTGATCATGCTCTTTTATAAACTTAGACAAGGATGAGACGGTTCTATGTGTTCTAAAAACACCAAAATAAACTATTTGCTTATCAAACATTTCATTTATCTTAATCAGTAATTCACTTGCTTGTATTGAATCTCCGCCTAAATAGAAAAAGTCATCGGTAATAGAAATCAAGTCCTCATCTAAGTTTAATGTTTCACTATAAGCCTTCACTAATAACCTCTCAGTATCGTCTCGAGGAGCAACATAAATCCTTTTCTGATTTTTCTTTTGGAATAATTCAAGAATATTTTCAGGAACTATATTCTGTCTATCTATCTTCCCATTATTATTTAAAGGAACCGAGTCAATAGCTTGAATGACAGAGGGTATCATAAAATTAGGTAGAACTTCCTGTAATTTAATTTTTATGAAGTCTTCATAAAATAATTTATGCGAGACATAACCCAAATATAATCGTGTGTCATTAGCTATTTTCGTTATATTTGAACAATCAAAACTCACACAAATTGCTTCAGTTATACTTTCATCTATCTTCAAAGTATTTTGTTCTATTTCTGTTGGTTCTACTCTATAACCATGAATATTCAACATGAAATCTTTTCTTTGAAGAAAAACCAACTCTCCATCAGTATTATAGTATGCTAAGTCCCCAGTCTTATACAAAACTTTATCATCACCAGAACTTGAATACGGATTAGGTATGAATTTTTCATCTGTTAATTTTTTATCGTTTAGATAACCTAAAGCCAACTGTCCAGCAACACAAATTTCACCAACATCACTCACTTCTTCCAAATTTTCATCTAAAAGATAAACCTTAATGTTATTCACTGGCTTTCCAATTGGAGTATCCTTGTATGACTTATCAATTTTGAAATAAGTGTTAAAACCAATTGTTTCTGTTTGTCCATACAAATTAATAATAGTGGTCTTTGAAGAATAAATATTAGAAGCCTTGTCTGCCGATACAAGAAATGCTTCTAATAATCCATCACCATACTCTAAAAATTTTTCAGCTAACTGAGGTGGAAACATGGACCCATTAATATTATTCATTTTCATATACTTTACTAAGTAGTGTAGATCTAATATTTTTTCATCAGGAATAATGTGTAAGTAACCCTTTGAAAACATAGCACCAAATGTTATGAGATGTGCTGCTATTATAGAAAAAGAGGGTATTAAAGTTATCACACATTTTGATGTTAAATATTTCTCAACTAATTCCATTGAAATATTCCTTGAAGCCAATGAAATTTGTTTATAATTTATCATCACTCCTTTAGGAGTGCCTGTTGTCCCTGAAGTAAAACAAACCAAAGCTAAATCATCAACACTAATATAATTATCACTATCAACTGGATTTTCGAAATCCTCACCTAAACTATTTAATTCACTTATAAAAGATTCATTGATAATTAATTCAGTGTTTAATTGTTTTATCATTTCCTCGAATCGTGCTTTTGGTGTTCGTTTATCAATTACAGTGAAGGCATGTCCAAGTTTCCAGATCGCTAAAATAGAAGCAACAGTAAAATGAGACTTATCAATGAAAATAGGAATTATTAATTCCTTGTTTAGATCAGGTTCGTTTAGATTAGATCCAGAATTTGAATCTAATGATTGTATTTTTTCAAGTTTAACTTTTATGAGGTTAGCTATTTTATTCACTAAAATGTCTAATTGACTGTATGTTAAAATAGTATCATTATATTTAATAGCTTTACTTTGTGGCTTATTAAGTATCAATGAATCAAAACATTTCAATATAGAATCTTTCAACATTAATCACCTTAAAATCATGAAAAATATCCTATTGGATATTATAATCAATTATTATTTGTTTATATTATATATTATTAAATTATGGGAATTTATTTTTTTAACTTCATATTTAATAGCAATCTGTAATGTTATTATTGGGTTTGTAAGTACTTTTCACCCCAAACACACTTTGAGTTCCCTATTTTATTATGCATTAATACAGCTTTAACAATACAGTTAGAACAAAAAAATAGATGTTCGCATTGACCGCAGATTGTAGCTTGTGGTTTATCTATCTTATCAAACCCTATTTTTTCCATCCTTAAAAGAACAGATTTTAAATCTTCATCTAACACATTACCAACACTGAAAAAACTATTAACATCAATCGGGCAAAGTTTAACCTTTCCTGTTGGAGTCACACTTATGGTCCTTAATCCAACACCACAATTACCAGCCTGGAAAGCACTGTTTTCATTATCATCGCTCATAGCTTGATATTCCTCTGATTTACTTATATAATCCCCAAACTCATCAATCAGTAATTTAACCTTATCCTCAAACTCAGAAAAATCATCAGGAGAGAAAATCAAATCATCATAGTCTGTAGCTCTTCCAATTGAGGTTATAATACCTATTTCAAGTTTAGAAGCTCCTAATTTTCGCGATAATTTCGCAACATTAATCATATCATCTTTATTATAAGGAGTGCAAATCATAGCCACCTCAACATTAACCCCTTCACTTGAAACTTGAGAAATCACTTCATTAACCTTATTAAAAGCACCAGATTTACCTACAAAATCATCCATATACTCAGATGTGCTGCTGTTTAATGTTAATCTCAAAGTGATCTTATCCTTATATTTTTTCAAAATGTCTATATGTTTTTGGTTAATTAAAGTGCCATTACTTAGAATTACAATTCGTTGGAATAGTTTAGAAGCCTCTTCAACAATCTCATTAAATTGAGGATGGGATAAAGGTTCGCCGCCACTTAAATTAAGTGTATTCGTGCCCATTGCCCCTAATTCCCTTAAAAAGTTTATTAATTTATCCTTGTCTATGAAGTCGTGTTTTATGGGGGAGGAGTCATTGAAACAGTGTTTGCAATTCCAATTACAAAAGTCTGTAAGCTCAACAAGCAAATGTAATGGAACTTGTAAATCTTTAGAACCAGTTATAACAATCTCTCGAGGTTTGGGTTCATCGAAAATGTCAAGATATTTATTATTAAGAATGAAAAAACTCACAACATCTTTAATCTCCTCAGGATCCTCACCATACTTAGAAGACAAATTATGAATTATCTCCTCAATATTACTTAAACCATCACATTCACGGAGGATATTTATTGCATCAGTGTTCAATGAAACACAATCAGAAAGATCCTCAAAATCATACAAAAAAGATAAACTGGAACCCAAATGCAAACAATACCCTTCTCTTATCACAGGAAAAACACACAACACAATCACACACCTGAAAAAAAAAGAAAATAAACTTCAAAAAAAAATATTATTAATACATGAAAAATTATAGTATTTTTGTAGATAGTTTTTATCAAAAACTCCAAAAAGAATACTATGACTCAAAATATTTAGTAGACATATATAAAAAATTAAATATGTCATGACACTATTATTCTTGAACTACTACGACCTAAGGAGGTCGTAGATTCTCGATCTAAGAGTCTCATAGAGACTCCTTCCTGATTATGAAGTTAGTTCCTAACTCCAAACCCAATTCAGACAAACCACGAATAGTTATGTTTTTAGCAGCGTTCACATCCCGATCATGAAAAGTTTCACATTCTGGACATTCCCAAACTCGGGTATTTAGATCTAACTTTTTCTTGAGTACATATCCACATTCACTACAAGTTTTACTTGTATTATGAGGATTCACTTTACAGTATAGGATTCATACTATAGAACTATTCAATGATAGAAATGTATATATCCACAACCTTGTACTTCAGTCATTACAGGATTCATACGCATTATATAATATTCATTAAAACACATCTTATCGTCACACTTTTGTACTTCAGTCATTAC
>JAISTD010000205.1 GCA_031272765.1 Candidatus Methanovirga australis
GAGCTTTTAGATAATGTTAATTATGATTGTTTGGTAGAATCAACACCAACAAATATAAATACTGGAGAACCTGCTAAATCATTAACTTTAAAAGCATTCAACGATAAAAAGGATGTTATCACATCTAATAAAGGTCATTTAGCATTGTTTTTTAATGAAATGATTAGCAAAGCAAAGGAAAATGATGTGGAATTTAAATTTGAAGCATCTGTTGGTGGAGCAATGCCCATAATTAATTTTTCTAAAAAAACATTACCAAGCTCTGAAATTGAATCTATTGTTGGTATTTTAAATGGTACAACAAACTTTATCCTATCCAGAATGACATCTGAGGGTTCATCATATAAAGATACTCTTGAAGAATCTAAAGTTCTTGGAATAGCTGAAACCGATCCAAGCCAAGATGTTGAAGGTATTGATGCAGCATGTAAAACAGTCATATTAGCAAACTCTGTTTTAGGTATAAATTGTGTTTATGATGATATTGAAATTGAAGGTATAACCAACATTACTTCACAAGCAATTGAACTTGCTAAAAAGGAAGGTTACTTTATAAAATTAATAGCTGAAATTTCAAAAGATAAACTTAAAGTTGCTCCGCGTTTAGTTAAAAAAAACAGTCCTTATGCTATTGAAGGTACATTAAACATGGCAACCTTAAAAACAGATTTAGCAGGTGATGTGACTGTTGTTGGAAAAGGAGCGGGGTCTACTGAAACAGCATCAGCTATTTTAACTGATATTATTAATATTAAAAAAACAATGAGAGAATAATATCATACACATGAAAAATAGTTAGTTTTATAAAAAAAGTATATTATAGTATATAATAATTAAATAGGAAATAAAAAAAATGATGGATTGGGAAAAAACTCCAGCAGCAATTTATCGTCCGAAAAAAGATAAATTAAAACCTGTATTTGAAACAGACCCCATAACCCTTGATGATTTAATAAACATTGATGATCAGAAAAAAATTCTTTTTGAAAACACTGAAAAATTTATTAATAATAAACCTGCATCTAATGCTTTATTATGGGGTTCTAAAGGAACAGGAAAATCATCGTTAATTAAATCAATTTTAAATCATTTTTTTATTGATGGATTAAGATTAATTGAATTTTTTAAAGAGGATTTAAATGCTTTAATAGATATTAGTGATGAAATTAGAGACTTACCATATAAATTCATTGTCTTCACAGATGATTTATCTTTCAACTTAGGTGATTCAAGTTATAATGCTATTAAAAGTATTATTGAAGGGTCTATTGAACTTCCTCCTAAGAATATTTTAATTTATGCTACATCAAACAGAAGACATTTAGTTCCTGAATATTTTTCTGACAATGATGAAACAAGATTTGAAAATGGTGAAATTCATTATAGTGATAATGTTGAAGACAAGATTTCACTTTCTGATAGATTTGGTTTATGGATTCCTTTTTATCAAGGAAACATAGAGGATTATTTAAGAATAATTGATTCTTATTTTCCAAAAATATATGATAAAGAAGAATTACATAGAGAAGCTATAAAGTTTTCCTCACTAAGAGGAGGTTCAAAAAGTGGCAGAACAGCAAAACAATTTTATATATTATATAATAACATTTTTCAAAATTAAGAGAAAATTTATGTATGAGGCATCCCAAAACCCTCCATAATATTAATATAGATGATAGGAGTGTTAATCTAAGAGAGTTTCTATTAACCTACCAAAAATAGCATATATAATATTTTATCTAACTTTATTAACAATTGAGAGTTCCTATAAAGTAAATATTTTTAAAATTTTAGATTTTTAAATTTTCTAGTTTGGTCTTTAAATTCAAATCAAAGAATTTTTATTAAATATTAATTTTATCGATATTAACAAACTGAGGTTAATATAAACCCTCAATAATAAACCTTAACAGTTTCTACCAAACTTTTTTTTCTAAAAAAGTTTGATCAAAAAAAAAAAAAAATAAGAACGGAAAAAATGCAAGAAAAAAAAAATATCAATAATAAACCTTAACAGTTTCTACCAAACTTTTTTTTCTAAAAAAGTTTGATCAAAAAAAAAAAAAAAAAAAAAATAAGAACGGAAAAAATGCAAGAAAAAAAAAATATCAATAATAAACCTTAACAGCTTCTTCTAAGTCGTTATAAAGACCAAGAGCAGCTAAAGCCCCAATTTTTCCTTGATTTCCTGTAATAGCTATTAATTCTATTCCTAATTTTTCAGCGACTTCTTCGGCTTCTTCAACAGACATCATTTTTGTTTTAGCATTTATTGAATATTGTCTTAGTTCTTCTGGAATTTTTAAACCTTTTAAAATAGCTATTGCCGTTTTATCAGAAAGTGTATCTCTTTTTAAAAGTTCAATAATTCTATTAATAAGTTTTTCTTTATTTTCATTTTTAACAGCGAAGGTTAATGCAATTGAAACGCAATTTTGTGTTTTATTTGGATTATGGGGGTAAAGTTGAACTATTACATGGTCTAAGTACTGAAAATCTTCATTTTGAAGTTCTTGGGCAATGTTGTGGGTTGTTGTCCATGTTGCTCCTTCTTCTTTTGTATCGGTATCATCTATTCCAATAATAACTTTTTCCATTTTATCGGTTACAACCACGGCTTTTCCAAGTTTGGAACCTCCACCAGCATTAATAAGTTCTACATACTTCACACCATCAGCCATGCCACGACATACTCCTGCTCCTACTCCTGCTCCAGCCAAACCACCATGAGTAATTTTGACTTCATTTTCTTCAATAGCTATTTCTTCTATTCCAGCAGCAGATAGACTTGCCTTTAAATCAATTTGGTCTTTTCCAATTTTAGCCAAGAAAACTTGTTTGTTTCCATCTCTGTAAGCAGATTTTATAAGTTTACTGTTGTTTTTATATTGGTTTACAAGCCAATGGGAACCAGAAATACATGGGTGGTATTCTACAATCTCTACAAGGTTTCCATCTACCATAGTGATTATTTTTTCATAGGGAGCTACCCATGATTTTTTATATTTTTTTTTAAGCTCTTTTGGGTTTAAGGTTTCCATATAATCCTCATATTATTTATATTTCTTTTAACCTTTTACACATTTTTACAACTGATTCAACAGCTCTTTTACCATAGTCTACTCTTTTATGAGCATCTAATCTTGTCATGCCTGGTCCACTTATTCCTAAGGCAACAGGTTTATTGTATTCAAGAGATAAATCAGTTATTTTACGTGAAGCATGCTGTGCAACAATTTGATCGTGGTCTGTTGATCCTTCTATTACAGCACCAAGTGTAATAACACCGTCAATATCATCTTTTTCTAAAAGTTTTTTAATAGCTAAGGCCATATCAAAAACTCCTGGTACTGGAAAAATTATTGTTATCTCAGAATTTCTTATTTTTGCTTCTTCTTTTGCTAATTCAAGCATCATTTGTGTAATATCATAATTAAATTCAGCTACTACTGCACCAATTTTATATTCTACCATTTTATCACCACAATATATTCGATTAATGTAATAATTTCAAAAGGTTATTTTAGATAATGAAATTTTATTAAAATATTCATGAAATATAAATATGTTTAATAAGATGTTATAAAGTCTGTATTAGTTTGATATTATAATATTATGACATAGACATAGTAATAAAGTAAGCTACAGAACTTAAAATCATTAAGATCAATATTATAATTCCACCAATTCTTGAAAGTTTACTCATATTATCCCTCCTATTAGTTAGTCTATTATATTCTTAGATTTTTATATTTTAGATTTTAATATTTTATTATACTTTAATACATTCATTAATTATTGTATTAACTTAATTGACTTATAAGTTTAAGCTCGTTACACAATTTTTCAATATCTTCAAAGTTATTATAACAATGAATAGAAGCTCGAATCACACCATTCTCAGGACTAACAGTTCGTACACTTGGCATTGAACAATGAAACCCACTTCTAAGGCAAATATTAGAAGTTTCATCTAAAATTTTACTTATATCATAAGGATTCAATCCTTTAAGATTAAACGAAACTGTATGATGGATATTATCAGGATTTCCATAAACCTCAATATTTTTAATTGAATTAATCTTTTCATATAGATCTTTTGTAAGATCGTTACAATAATTTTCAATGTTCTCTATTTTTACATTGTTAATATAATCAATAGCTTTACTTAAACCAATAATACCACTAATATTCTGAGTTCCACCTTCAAATCTGTAAGGAACATTCTCTAATGTAAAATTATTTCCTTCAATATTTCTCACAGTCCCACCACCAAGATTTTTAATCATCAAGTTTTCTGCTATTTCTTTTTTCAAATATAGAAAACCTGTTCCAACAGGACCTAACAATCCTTTATGACCAGGAAAAGCCATAAAATCAGGTTTTATTTTGTTAATATCAATTTGTGTGTAGCCTACTGATTGAGCAGCATCAACAAGAAATAAGATATTATTTTCTTTAGATATTCTACTAATTTCCTCAACATCTTGTTTTGATCCAAAAACATTGGATATATGTGTAATAGCTATTAATCGTGTATTTCTATCAATTAAATCATTAATATCTTCAAGGTTAACCAAGTAATCATTATTAATGTTGGCTATTCTTAACTCAACATTATTTAAATTTAACCAAGGAACAAGATTAGAATGATGCTCAATATTTGAAATTATTACATTATCTCCTTTTTTAAAGTTTAAACCGTTCACAACTATGTTAATAGCTTCTGTAGTGTTTTTAGTGAATATTATTTCATCAGGATTTCCATCAATGAATTTAGCTATTTTTTTTCTTCCATCTTCTAACTTGTTACTTGACTTAATAGCTATTTTATAGTTTCCTCTACCAGTATTTGAATTATAATTATAATAATAATCATTCATTTCTTCAATAACTGGTATCGGTGTAAGACTTGTACTTGCGGAATCTAAGTAAGTAAATTCCTTCAACAATGGAAAATCTTCTCTTATTTTTTCAAATTCCTTCATTTTAACTCCAGAACTTTTCAGATGCATTTATTTAATATTTAATACTATTTTTATGTGTTAATTGCTGTGTGTTTATTCTATTTTATTTGTAAATTCATCTATTTTATGGTCATAAGAAGAGTCTCTATCCTTTCTTGAAATTGGTAATGTTGCAATTGCCTTTTTTCCACAAAGTTCTTCTATATTGCTAATTGTTTTTTCATACCCACTTCCTCCAAAGGTGACAACAATGGCTAAATCTTTAATTTTATTTTTATTCTTATTTAAATAAGTTAAAACAGGAGTTGCCATTGTTGATGCCCAAACTGGTGTTCCAACTATGACTAAATCATAATCAGAAGGATCATTTTTCATATCCTCTATTTGAGTTTCTTTACTTCTAATAGCATCGTAACCAGATTTTAGATAATTTAATTTTCCTGAACGTTCTTTTAAGTCTTTAATTTCTTCGACATCACAATTCAATTTTGTTGAAATTTCTTCAGATATTTTTCTGGTATTGTTGGTTCGTGAATAGTAAACTAATAAAATTTTCATAGAATAAACCTCTGTATAATAAAATACAATTAATGATAAATTATATCGTTAAGTCAATAGTTTATTGTTATATTCTTTGTGAATAATTTAAATTTTATTGTATTCATTTATTTATTAAATATATTATTTTTATATTTATGAGATTAAATAATTTATCTATTTATTTTTTTGAGAATAATAGAATATAAATTAATGAAGTTTTTATAAAATAGGGAGTAATTTATTGTAATAAGGAGTTTATATGAATAAAAAAAATGTTTTTTTAAATTAGGATTTTTTCTTCATTACCATTTAATGTTCTTAAATCAAACCAATTCTTCATTAACTCCCAACTGAATAATGCAATTCCATCTGCACCACCATCCAATGCTGATTGACAGTTAATTTTTAATTCAGTCACATTCAATGGGGTTTCATTTGCATCACTAACATAATCCTGAATACCAATACACACATTGGCTGGTTTTGACTTTTCACTATAATATTTAGCTATTTCTTTAATCCATTTAAAATCTTTTTTGTAGTTTCCAGTGTAAGCCATAGGAACAATAACATCTACATGATGGGATAATGAAGCAACATCTTGACCATAATATTTGGCTCCGTCTCCTTTCTCGGGCATCACTGTCATTGATAAAGTTTTGTTTGTGTATCTTAATTTATCATCAACCATACTCACAAATTTTGTGATTGCACTATGACCATTTACACCAGTACCCCATAAACCATAATCATACTTGTATGCATCTCCAGGGTATCTTACATAGTCTAACATTATCCCTTTAATGCCTTTTATTGAGGTATAGTTTTCTATTTCACTAATTTTATTATTAAAGTATGGATAATTAAAATCTTTTTTATTTGTGTCAATAGGATTTATCCATGTCCCGTTATAGAAGCATTGTACCCAAAGATGAACGGAAATGTTTTTAGATCCAGCATCTACCACCCATTTTTCTACTACAGGAACACCAAATCTTTTAACAGCACTTTCGTGAAGGAAAATATTTTTAATTCCATTTTCAGCTAAAGTATCCAAGTTAACTCTTCCTATACCATATCCATTTACCCATATTCCATTTTTAATATGTTTTCTTTCTCTCAAATCTAAATTTAAAAAGGCAGATATTATGATAACAGACAACACAATTCCAATTATTATCATCTGTTTCCTATTAAATTTCATTAATTAAACTCCAAATATATAATTAAATAAAATATAAATTTATAAACATAAAAAGGAAATGATAAATTAAAGTACAATTCTATCAGGATATGTATAAATATTAAATTTTGTTCCTCTTAGAAATCCAATCATTGTGATGTTAGCTTCTTTAGCCACTGTGTAACCTGAAAATGTTGGGGCTGCATTGGAGCCTATTAATGGAATTCCAACTCTTGCAATTTTAATTAACATATCTGCTGGCATTCTTCCACTGTATAATATATATGAATCAGTGAAATCTATTTTTTCTCTTGCTCCTGCTCCAATAACCTTATCAACAGCTACATGTCTACTAATATCTTCCCTAACAATTTGAATATCTAACTCATTGTTTATTATCATAGCTACATGTGTTCCACCTGTTTCTTTCCAGGTTATAGCTGCATCTGTCAATGATCCCATATTTTTTAAAAGTTCTTTAGGATCTATTTCAAAGTTAGATTTTACCTTATTAATATAATCTATTTTAGTTCTCCAACCACCAAAACAATCTGAACCAACCATTAACTCTTTTCTAATATCAAAATCCTCAAGATTAATTTTGGCTGTGATTTCATTATCATCTACTTCAAGTTCTTCAATATTGTCTGTGGTAGTGATTAGTCCTTCTCCTAACATATAACCTATAGCAAAATCTTTTAGAGAATCAGGACTAATTGAAAAACCTCTACTTAAAGTTTCATTGATAGTTAAGTTTATTGTCTCATCAGAGACTATTATCTCTTCTTCAGTATTGTATTTTCCATTATCATACTTAATAGCTTCAACAATTTCTTCCATTTTCATAAAATCACATTATACAGCATATTATTTTATTTTTTTTTATTATTATTCTCCCCACATTTTAGGATAGGTTCCAGGTTTCATAAAAACTTTTTCGCTGTCAAAAAGTATTCCAGAGTCAGATAAAAGTATTTCTTCAAAACTAAAAAGTGATTGTGCAGATGCAACCAATTCTCCTTTCATAGTTTCAATAGCTACAGTTTTATACTTTTTTATATCTGTAGAAATTGAAGTTATTCCACCAGATGCGAGATTAGCTCCATTACATATAGCTTCAACTGCAGAATCTTTAATAATGACTTTTGGCAAATGTTCTACAGCTTTTTCCATTGGCATAACAACATTTCTCAGATATGATTCATCATTTTCTTCTTTCCAGTAATAAAAAGCATCAGTTAAGTCTTGTAATGTAATAAGATTAGTATTTTCATCAAATGGACCAGCACGAACTCTTCTTAGTTCTGCCATATGAGCTCCAACACCTAAGGCTTCACCAATATCATGACAATATGTTCGCACATAAGTTCCAGCTTCACAATCTATTTTAAAAAGAATGTTTCTTTTAAAAATCTCCATTATTTCGCTGTTATAGATATTTCTAACTCTTAATTCTCTTTTAACGGCAGATTTAACTGGAGGAATTTGATAAATCTTTCCTTGAAATTCATTAAATATATTGTAAATTTCCTCTTCTTCAACATCATCATGTAAGGTCATTACTGCAACATATTCTTTAGATGCTAAAGTTAAAAGTTGCATTACACGAGTAGCTGAGCTTAAACCTATGGGCAATATTCCTGTGACTTTAGGGTCTAAAGTACCTCCGTGTCCTGTCTTTTCAAGACTTAAAATTCTTTTGACATAGGAATCTATTTCATGAGATGTTGGACCAGATGGTTTATCTAAATTAATTACTCCATTATTTAAATAGTCCGTAATTGGTCTTTTTGCAGGAATATTTCCATATTCATAGTTTGTTTTACTTTTAGATTTCATAACAATTTCTTTCATAAAAATCATCATTTATATTTTGAATACTCGTGATTTAGATTTTATTTGTTAATTGTTTTATTAATTTTAAATTAAATTATAATATATTTAAAATAATATATATTAATTATTTTACAATAATAATTAATCTTGTTAATTGATATAATATTTTTATATATTTTTATGATATTAAAATTATATTTCATCTTATTATATTATTATATGTTAATAAGTATATTTCTAATTATTATTTAATTTAAACATGTTTATTCTTATTATGTTCTATATAATTAACTTAATATTATTAAATTTAATATCATGATTTATAATTTACAAAATATTTATATACTATTAAAAAGTAATAGATACAATGCTTGTTGTATCAATGTTTTATAATATAATTAAATGTTAAAAATTTTGTTGAGTAACTTTATGACTTCTGTTAAGGATCTTATTGAAAGTTTATCTAAGATGGGTTTTCCGTTAATTGATTTTTGGGTTAATGATAATATCTTGTTTTTGTTCCCTGTATCATGTACGGTTTCTTATAATTTATATAATAAATTAATAGAATACGAGTTTGAATGTAAATTAAGTAAATACCTAAATATGGTTTCGATTGAAATTATAGGTTCTCCTTTAAACACATTTAGACAAATTGTTGATGCTTTTAATCAGGAATCTTTAGTACTTTTATTTTAGTTCTATTATTTCAATTTTATTGCTTTTTTTTAAAAAAAAATTAACTAACAAAATTTCTGTTCGGTTTAACAAAATCTCCATGATTAAGTCTTAGATTTGAAGGTTAAATATGATTGCTAACATATAGACAAAATAATTAATACAATTTCTCATGAAGTGATTTGAAGGTTAAATATGATTGCTAACCCTAATGAAATTCCTATTGCAGATAATCATATCCATGTTGATCCAGTTAATGGTGATGGACCTGTGAAAATAGCTAAGCTATTTTATAATGCTGGTGGGAGAGTAATGATTATTCCAAATAAACCTTCGTGGTCTATTAATGATAATTTTAATTTTAAAGAAGCAATAGATTTAGGAATAAGAAATGTTGAAGAGATTAATCAAAATACAAGTGTAAAAGCATTTCCTATTTGTGGTGTTCATCCAGCAGAATATTCAAAGCTATTGAAAAATGGAAAATCTTTTGAAGAAGCCTATAAACTTATGAAAAAAGCTTTGGATTATAGTGCTTACTTAGTTAATGAAAATAAGGCAATAGCTATTGGGGAAATTGGAAGACCCCATTATGAAATAAGTGAAGAGGAACTTAAATATCAGAATTTAATAATGAAGTATGGTATGGAGTTGGCTAAAGATGTTCATTGTCCTGTTCAACTACATACAGAAACAGCTACTGAAGATGAATTTAGGGAGTTTGCTTTATTGGCTGATGAAGTAGGATTAAAAAGAGAAAAAGTGATTAAACATTTTTCTGGTGCTTACATAACTGAAGATGAGAATTTTGGGCTTACTCCGTCGGTTATTGCAAATAAAGAGTTAATAAAAAAAGCAATTAATAAAGGGAATATTTTTTTAATGGAAACAGATTTTTTAGATGATAAAACAAGACCTGGAGCAGTTTTAGGGCCTAAAACAGTGCCAAAGAGAACTTTAGATTTTATAAGAAAAGGAATTTTCTCTCAAGAAGATGCGTTTCAAATTCATGAAAAGAATGTTTTTAAGGTTTATGATATTGAAATTTAATAAATAGCTATTGGTGTTAATACCATTAGAATATAATATCTTTTAAAATATAAATTGCTCTATTGATTTGGCATTGTTCAAAATTATGGTGATAAACTTATAATGTAAAAATATTCAGATTTGTTGAATAATATGTTTTTATCGATTTTGGGATTTATTACCAATTTTCCATTAAGATACTTTTCTCTACATAACAATTGTTATCACAATGATTTTTGACAGAACCTTGATTTTGTCTAACAATTATAATAAGAAAAATATCCAGTATTTACACTAAATTCAATTTATTATTTTAATCCATGCACTGGAAAGTTTAATACATATTATTCATTAATAACCTATGTGGATTGTTTTTGGTTGACATGAAAACTAATGCAACCATATATAGTGTTTTGCAAAGTTAATTATTTTGAACTTAAATTACCAAAAATTTTGATTTTTGTAAATTATGAAAATCTTCGATTTTCAGTAATTAAAAATGGAATTTCTATTAATTTTTTTTAAC
>JAISTD010000064.1 GCA_031272765.1 Candidatus Methanovirga australis
CCAAGAAACAAAAGTCCCAACAAACAATCCTAAATTAATCAACGAAAATACAAACACAAACCAAATATACTTACTCCCCATAAAAATCACACCTAACACATTTATTTTAATAAAAAAAATTAGGGTTAATGAATAAACCTCAAAAAACAAAAACAAAATATAAATAAGAGTGTGCATTTTTTTTTAATTAAAATGCACAATTATGTATGTAATATTTGTGTCGATTATTCACAAACCACAATATAATTTTAATTTAATTATTAAGCAGCTTTTATATGTTATATAGTAAAAATAATAATTGGAAACAATTAATTAATCTTTCCAGTAGTAAATACATGAGATATATTAAAAATAATAAAAAAATTTAACAACCCAATTTTTTTAAAAAATACCCCAATTTTATTTTAAAATGATCATATTGCCATTATTTTCATGGAAATAATTCTTAGAAAGACCATCCATATTTAAATATTTTTATTTTTAAAAAATATTATTTATAACAACTTAATTAATTAAACAAATGATCATAAATCTTTTGAAAATTATAATTAATTACAAACTTTAGTTCCAAACCTATTATAAATATAATGTAGAACATATTATAACATATTTTAATAAGCATATAATATTATAATTATTTCAAATATATTATATTATTCCGATAATAAAATTATGTAAAATAAAAATTGATGTGAATATCATGAACGATAAAGATTTTCAAGAACAAATAGCAAAAGTTGAAAAATTTCATGGTCATTTATGTGGTGGTATTGTGATGGGCACTAAAATGACTATGTATGCATTAGAATATTTGGGTATGAAACTTAATGAAAAAAATAAAGATTTATTAGTATTTGTTGAAATAGATAGATGCATGGCTGATGCTGTTCAAATTGTATCTGGATGTACAATAGGTAAAAGAACTCTTAAATTAATGGATTATGGTAGGTTTGCAGTTACATTCTATAAAATATCTACTGGTGAAGGAATAAGAGTCACAGATGATGATATACAAAATCAGAATGAAAAAGAGACTAAGGAAGAATTAATTGAAAGGCTTACTAACACTCCAAATGAAGAACTATTCTCAATTCGTAAAGTAAAATTAAGGCTAAAAAAATCTGATTTCCCAGGTAAAGACTTTAGCAAAGTTATTTGTCCTGTTTGTAATGAAATTGTGAAAGATGACAAATATCTTCTAAGAAATGGTGCTGGAATTTGTAAAGCCTGTGCAGAAGAATCCTACTACGAATTTATAGACTAACATAGAATCAGAATTTAATATATGATAATATTTTATAGAAAATCATATTACAATGATATATTTAATTAGAGAAATATTTAATTAGATATTAATAAGTAAATAGCTATTAAAATAATTAATAAATTAATATTATAGTGATGATATGGTTCAAATCGCAGTTACAGGAAAACCAAATGTAGGAAAATCATCTTTTTTCAACTCTGCCACTTCATCAGAAGTTGAAATGGCTAATTATCCTTTTACAACAATAGATGCTAATAAAGCAATAGCTTTTGTTACAAGTAAATGTCCATGTGAAGAATTGGATATAGGCTGTAATCCAAGGAATTCAAAATGTGTTAATGGAATTAGATTTATACCAATAGAATTAATTGATGTTGCAGGTCTTGTTCCAGGAGCCCATCTTGGAAAAGGTTTAGGGAATAAATTTTTAGATGATCTTAGACAAGCAAAAGTTTTTATTCATATAATAGATGCTTCTGGTTCAACTGATGAAGAAGGACGACCAGTTGAAGCAGGAAGTCATGATCCTCTTGAAGATATTGAATTTCTTGAAGAAGAGATTGTAATGTGGATGTATGGAATATTAAAAAAGAATTGGGCAAGACTAATTAGAAAGATAGAAGCTGAGAAATTAGATGTATCTAAAGTCATACACGAACAACTATCTGGAACAGGAATAGCTATTGAAAATATTATTGAAGCAAAAAGAACATTGGATGCTGATTTTACTAAATGGAGTGACAAAGACATAAAGACAATGATCAAAAATCTTCTTAGAATATCTAAGCCAATGTTAATCATTGCAAATAAGGCTGATCTTCCAAATTCTGAAAATAATATTAAAAGAATTAAAGAGAAATATCCTGATGTAATTCCTGCATCTGCAGAGTCTGAATTAGCACTTATGAGAGCCTCTAAAAATGGTTTAATAGATTATAAATCTGGAGATGAAAATTTTAATATTTTAGAAAATGATGCATTGAGTGATAACCAAAAAAAGGCATTAGAATACATTAGAACCAATGTTTTAGATAAATATGGTGGTACGGGTGTGCAAACTGCTTTAAACAAAGCCATATTCAAATTATTAGATTTAATTGTTGTTTATCCTGTTGAGGATCAGCATAAATTTACTGATAATAAAGGAAATATCCTTCCAGATGCTATTCTTATTAAAAATGGTTCAACACCAAGAGATTTAGCATACACAATCCATACAGATATTGGAGACAAGTTTATGCACGGAATAGATAGTAGAAAAAATATTCGTGTTGGAAGTGAGTATGAACTTTCCAACGGAGATATTATAAGTATTATTACAAATTAAAAATAATAAAAAAAAGAATAATATGAAAATATTGTTTAATAAAACTAAAAACAAAAAAATTTCCGAAGTTGAAATTGCAAATAGCTATTTAAAAAGACTCAAAGGATTAATGTTTAAAAAAAATATAACTAAAGGTTTAATATTAAACATTCCTAAAAGCAGATATTCAAAAAGATCTTCAATTCATATGTTTTTCATGAGAATTTCATTGGATATTTTATTTATAAATGAAGAAAACAAGGTCTATGAAATGGTAGCTTTAAAACCTTGGAAAACTTACAGTCCAAAAAAACCAGCGAAATATGTGGTAGAACTAAAAAAGGATACCATAAACACAAAAAATATTGAAGTCAATGATGAAATCAGTATAAAAACATTGCACGAAAAATATCAAATCAAAGAATAAAAAATGCAACACCTTAGATATGTTCTTTAATTTCATCAGGATGCTTTAAAACATAGACTCCTTCCATCAAGACTAATTTATGAGAATTTTCAATATCTACTTCTCTCATATGTATTGTAACGATTTTTCCTTCTGAAATCGCTCCATAAGGACAAGAATCTTTACATTTACCACAACCCACACATTTCAAAAGATTAATCTCTGTTTTAGGTATAATAGCTCCTTCTGGACATTTTTTAGCCACTTCACATTCTTTACAATCTGCACAACTTCCAAGCTCTAATTTTGAAGGTAAGACCGTGTGAACATCACCTAATTCCATATCTACTGGAACTATTAAAGTCTGAACTCCACCTTTACCAGCTTGGGAAACACAATTAGTAACCAATGTATCAGAAATGCCATTTACAATTTTAGCAACAGAGTTAGATGTTGCTGGTGAGACAATTAAAAGATCATACTTTCCAAGAGAAAATCTTCCAGATATAGGATAACTAAATCTTTGATCATTATCAGTGGCTAATTCTTTATAATATCCTCCAGTAATCCCAGTTATCTTTTCATACAACCCATACATCTTTAAAACTTCTTCACTTGATTGAGAAAGAAATACTGTGATTTCATGATCCTCTACTAACTCAGTTAATAATTCTACAGATTCTTTTAAAAAATGACCAGCTCCAGTTATTGCCCAACCAATCCGCATAATAATCAGCTATTAATTTGTTTTAATTACAGTGTCCTTTTAATTAATTAAATATCTAATCATAGTTTAAACATTGATGGTAAGAATAAAAATAGTAGGATAATATCCTATAGGTTTAACAACATCATAGTTTAACAATATTCCAATTAAATTTATCTCAAATTAAAATTTATTCAAATATTAATGATTTTTAAATAATTTAAAACATCTTAAATAAATACATTCATAAATTAATGTAATCGTAAGCTTCATCAGATGTGAATGCATAGTGAATATTAGTGTACTGGCTCATAAAGTCAGTAACATCAGAACTAACACTTTTCTTATCAATAACCAATTTTTTGAAAAATTCAGCGATTTCAACCATTTCTGATTCTTTCATTCCTCTTCTTGTGACTTCTTGAGTTCCCAGTCTAATACCTGAAGGATCATCACTTTTATCTACATTGTCATTAGGTATGAGATTTTTATTTAAAATTATATTATTAGTTTCAAATTCTTTAGCTAAAATAGAAGCTTTTCCTACATTTGACATATCTAAAACGATTTGATGAGACTCTGTAAATCCTAAATCTTCACATAAAACATCAAACCCTAAATCATATAAAGCTGCTCCAAGAGCTTTTGCATTTTTGATTATTTGTTTAGCATAGCCCTGACCAAATTCAAGCATCTCAGCAGTAGCTATTCCAAGTCCAGCTACATGATGAAGATGATGATTACTAACAACCCCAGGAAACACTGCATCATCAATTTTTTTACTATGTTCGGCTTTAGAAAGGATTATTCCGCCTTGAGGTCCAGGGAATGTTTTATGTGTACTTCCAGCTATTAAATCTACACCATCCTTTAATGGATCTTGAAACTCTCCTCCACCTATTAATCCCAAAACATGTGCAGCGTCATACATTAAAATTGCTTCAACCTCATCAGCTGCTTCTCTTGCTTCTTCAATTGGATGAGGGAAAAGGAATAAACTTCCACCTAACAATACTATCTTAGGTTTTTCTTTCAAAATTTGTTTTTTAAGAACATCACCATCGATATTCATAGTTTTAGGGTTGAAGTTATGTGAAATGAGTTTTAAACCTCCGATACCTGCAGCACCGACTTTTGAATGACTTATATGACCTCCAACTGGAATTTCCAAAGCCATTATTTTATCTCCAGGATTAGAAAATGCAAAAAATCCAGCTAAATTAGCCACAATACCAGAAGTAGGCTGTACATTAACATGCTCTGCATTAAAAAGCTTTTTTGAAAGTTTGATTGTTTCTTCTTCTATCATATCAATGTATTTACAACCTTCATAAAGTCTTTGTCCAACTAAGCCTTCCGCATATCTATGGGATAAATCTGAAATCAGTGCTTCTTTGACTTGAATACTTGTAATATTTTCACTTGCAATAAGATTTATACTATCTTTCATCCATTGATTATGGTCTTTCATAGCATTTTGGATATAATTAACCGAATCTTGAGACATAAAATTTACACCTAACTATCTAAAAGTAATTCTTTCTACTTTAATTTATCTTTCTATTAATTTATCTTTCTTTTTGAATTTCAATTAATATAAAAATATTATTTTATGAATTAATTATTTTATAAATTAAAAATATTAAAATAGATATAATTTCAAATAAATTTCATTTATTTATATAAATATTGAATATATTATTAAAAAATGTAATTATTAACTATATAAAAAAGTCTAAAAATAAATAATTAAATCTAAAATTCAACTAATCTAATTATTATACTTAATTAAAATGTGATCTAAACTAAACTATAAAATTTTAAGTGATTAACTCAATATAAAAATCTTATATAATTTGTAGATTATAATATTGTTTGATAAGTACTTAAATGTATTGATTATATAACTTTTTAGGAACCTTTTAAAAAATGAAATTAGAAAATTACATTATAATTTCTTTCAGAAATAAATGGAATGTCCTTAAGTTTCTCACTTCGCGAAACAACGAGAATTAAAGTTCTCTAACTTACCTAAAAGGTAAGGAAAATTTTCATAAAAAAGATATAATGAATTGAATCATAAATTAATATCTTCAAAAGTTCTATCAAAAATTTTACAAACTAAATCTTTTTTAGATATAAAACCCATATTCTTGTGATTGTTCTCATCAACTAAAATAGCATAACTTTCATCAGAATCAGATACCTTCCCAACATCATTAACAAGAACAAAATCTGATTTTGACTTAACAATCTGTTTTCTGCCTTTATTAATTAGTTCTTCATCTGAAAGATCATATTCTGCCTTAAATCCAACCAAATAGCTATTTGGAGACATATCCTTAACCTTTTCAATAATCTTTTCTGCAGGTGTAAATTCAACTAAGATGCCATTATCTGAAGAAATTTTCTTATCACTTGACTTAGGCACAAAATCAGAAACCGCAGCTGCTGAAATAAAAACATTATTGCCTTTCAAATGTTTTTTAATCTCCTCACTCATTTGACTGCATGTATCGACTTTAACAACATTAATCATCTTAGGAAGCTCAACATCAATCTCTCCAGATATGACCGTTAAATTTGCTCCTCGCCTATAACCCTCTTTAATCAACTCTAAACCCATCTTTCCTGTGGATTTATTAGATATTACTCTAATAGGATCAATATATTCCCTTGTTCGCCCAATAGATATTAGAATATTAATATTATCAAAATCATTGCTTGTAGTGAGTTTAGAAGATTCTAAAATAATATCCTCTTTGTTTGGAAACTTAGCATGAACTTCCTCCATTTTAGGTTCAAAAAAATGAACACCTTCAGATTTAAGTTTTTCTATGTTCTCTGAAATTGTTTTATACATAGTTTCATGCATAGAAGGAATAAAAAGAATAGGAGTATCATGACCCTGAGCAGCTATTAAAAGAGAAGATATATGATCATCAGCTATTTTGTATGTAAACTTGCTTATAATATTCGCTGTTGCAGGTGCAACCAAAATTAAATCAACATCGATATACTTTATATGCTCAATCATTCCAGTAATATCTGTGATCACACTTCTTCCACAAGCAAACTCTAATGCATTGGAGTGTATGATCTTTTCTCCATTTTTACTTAAAAATGGTTGAACTTCAAAACCTTGACGTCTAAATTCTCTTGCTAATTTTATCGTCTCAACAGCAGCAACACTTCCAGTCACACAAAGAACTATCATAAAATATCTCCAATAATTCTAAACATATTAAATATGATAAATATAAATCTACATTAACAACTTAAAATTATATAAATTAATTTCTTTTATACAATTAACTTCTTAAAATTTTTTATTTATTTAATTTATTAATAATAAAAAATTATTAATAAAATCATGTTACTAAGAAATATTTAAATTTAATTTTAATAAAAATGATTATAAAAAATTAATAAATTAAAAATAATTGTTTAACATTAATATTTAATTACAATAAACTTAAAAAATATTTATAGATAATTTAATAAATATTTAACTACACATTATATTAATTAAAAATAGAATAATTAAAAATAAAAAGATTACATGAGATTATTGATATTATAAAATTTAAATAAATGATGGGCTTGTGGCCTAGTCTGGAAGGGCGTATGACTCCTAATCATACGGTCGGGGGTTCAAATCCCCTCAAGTCCGCTTTTAACTTTTATCAATCATTAATATATTCTTCTAAACACCTAATTATCTGCGAAATATAATTTTAGCTATTCTATAAAGAAATTTATAACGAAATGTTTCCAAATTAGACTTAACATTATCTAATTCTTTCATAATCTGAATATCTTGAGGACACTTCCTCTCACAAACACCACACTTAATACAAGCAGATGCATAAGATCTATTTTCACTTGTTTTCATCAAATAAAAGACAGGATGATAGAATCCTCCAAAAAGTACTTTATCATTGAAAAATGAAAATGATAATGGAATATCTACTCCATGTGGACAAGGAAGACAATACCCACAACCAGTGCAATCAACAGCTATTTTATCTCTAAAATTGTTCTTTAATTTACTAATAAGACCAATTTCATCTTCATTTAAAGAATTATGTTCAAGATCTGAGGCAATAGCTATATTTTCCATAATATCCTCATGTTTATTCATTCCAGATATTACAACATCAATATTTTCATCATTCCACAACCATCGCAGAGCCCATTCTGCAGGACTTCTTTTAATATGAAAATCTTCAATTAACTTTTTACTTTCGTTTGGTAACTTATTAATTAACATTCCACCTCTAAGTGGCTCCATGATCATAATCCCAACATTTTTTGATGCAGCATAATCTAATCCCTCTTTTCCAGCTTGATAATTTTCATCAATATAGTTGTACTGTATCATAATCATATCCCAATCATAATCATCAAGTATCTTTTTAAAGTTAACAAGGTTGCCATGAAACGAAAACCCAAAATGTTTTATTCTCCCATTCTCTTTTTTATTATTAATAAAAGATAAAAGACCCATATCTTTAAAGTTATCCCAATCTTCTAAAGTGATATCATGTAAAAGATAATAATCAATATAATCTGTTTGAAGTCTTTTTAATTGTTTTTGAAAGATTTTATTCATATCATCTATATTTTTGATCCTTGAAATAGGCATTTTTGTAGCTATTTTAACCTTTTCTCTGTAACCATCAGATAAAATCTTTCCTAATACTTCTTCACTTTGAGGATATATGTAAGCAGTATCAAAGTAATTAATTCCATTTTTAATAGCTATTATTATCTGATTTTTAGTTTCTTCAAAGTCTATCATTCCATTTTTGCGAGGATAATGCATACATCCATAACCTAATATAGAAAGCTCATCTCCTGTTTTATTCATCGTTTTATAATTCATTTAATCACATTGTTAAAATTTATAAAATCATTTCCCAAAATTTTTGTAACATTTATTAAAAAATATTCTTAAATTATTTAAATTTTAATTTAAAATTTTTTATTATTGAAAATTTATTTTTCAATTTAGAAGAATTAATTCTTCGTTTTGAATTTAGAAAAACGAAGTTTTTCTTTAGTTCAAAATTTTTTATTTTGAACTTAGATAATCTTCGATTATCTTTAATTTAAAGATCAGATAAAGTTTTTTAAATATAATTTCTCTACAATCTCCTTCAATGATTTCACTCCAAATAAACTCCTTAAAACTAAGCTTATTTTCAATATAAAGGTTTTCAATATAAATTATTTATTCTATTTTTGTTTATTCTACTTAATTATTATAATTTTCCTCTTATTTTAATTTAATTTAATTTTCAAATATTGATCTTGCTAATAGTGTCAAGACAAAATAGTTGCATGACTTTATATGGTATGTAATATAATATATTATAACATGAAGCATAAAAAATTTAGTCTTAGTGATGAAGATAAAAAGAATTTAGAAGAGCTTA
>JAISTD010000104.1 GCA_031272765.1 Candidatus Methanovirga australis
ACTAAAAGTAAATATAAGACAATTACCAAAAATCAAAGATTTTTGTAATTATGAAAATCGGAGATTTTCAGTAATTAAGGGTTTATTAGAATATTTAGCTCTATTCATGGAAAATGAAGCAATATAAAGAAAAACTCCACAAAACTTTACAACCTCATTAAAAGTTTAATTATATATAGTATTATAATTATTTAACAATTCTATGAATTGTATATAAAATATATTGTTCATAAATTACATTCATATAGTTAGCTAATATTTTAGATAATAGTATAATTGAAATACTATAAGATATAACCAAAAAAATGAATATGTTCGTTATTTAACTTATTGAGGCTGTCCAATAATACAGATTTATGAAAAATGACCTGCTCCATTTTCAATTTAAATACTTGTACGGCTTATTTTTCGCATGAAATGATTGTTAGACAACCCATATATTTAAAAAACAAAAATTCAACTATAAATGTTATTTAAAAGAGGTTTTTGAATGAGTAAATTAAATGTAGATCAAAAAAGAATTAAAGAATTATTATCTGAGAATCATGCTAATTTTTTAATTCCTGATTATCAACGTCCCTATGCATGGGAAGAAGAAGAATGCCAAACACTTTGGGATGATATATTTGTTTTTGCATTTCCTAATAATAATAAAGATGATTTTAATATAGATGATGAATATTTTTTAGGCAGTATAGTTACTTATAAAAATGATAATCGACAGTCAGAAATAATAGATGGTCAACAACGTTTAACGACTATAATGTTACTTTTAAGAGCATTTTATGATAGATTTGAAAGTATGAAAGATAAAGAATCACAAGATGTTCGAAAGAATATATCTCAATGTTTGTGGAAAACAGACGAATTTGGGAATGCAGATTCGGATAATTTAAAAATTGACTCTGAAGTTGCAACTGATGATGAAAAAGATGAATTTTTAGGCATATTAAAAAATGGAATAGAAACTACCTTTAAAAGTAAATATGCAGAAAATTATCGCTTTTTTGAAAGAAAAATAGATGATTTTATTAATGAATATGCATCATATTTGAAATATTTACCTGCAAGAATTTTAAATAATTGTATTTTACTACCTATTGAAGCAGATTCTCAAGATACTGCTTTACGAATTTTTTCAACATTAAATGACCGAGGATTGCCCCTTGCAGATGCAGATATTTTCAAAGCCCAATTTTACAAATATTATCAAAATAGAAATGAAAAAGAGAAATTTATTGATGATTGGAAGGAAATTTCAAAAACTGGAGATTCTATTTATAAAAAACCAATGTCAGTAGACGAATTGTTTACTAAATATATGTATTTAATTAGAGCAAAAGAAGGAATAAAGACTTCTACTACTGAGGCATTGCGAAAATTTTTTGAGCATAACAATTATCAAAGACTTCTTAAAGCAAACACTATTGATGATTTAAAAAAATTAGTCTATTTTTGGAAATCAATTTATGAACTTGATGAAAAGAAATTCAATGAAGATGTTTTAAAAAGACTTTATGTTCTGAAATTTGCTCCAAATAGTATGTGGGAATATTTAACTAGTGTTTACTTCTTCATTAACAAAGATAACAATTATAACCTCGATAATAACTTATTTAGTAAATTTTTATCAAAAATAACTGCTTTTATTTTCGCATATGCTATAACTAACCCTGGTGTTAATGCATTACGGACTCCAGCTTATGAAGAAATGATAAAAATCTCAAAAAAAGAACCAATCGACTTTGTTAATTTCAAGTTTGATGAAATAAGACTTAGAAATTCATTGAAAAATTATAAATTCACCAATTCAAAAACTGTAACTAGATCTATTATAACTTGGTATGCATTCACATTCAAAGAACAGAACTTACCAAAAAATGAGGATTTTCAAATTGAGCATATTTATGCCAAAAAGAGACAAGAAATCGAACATGATTTGTCTAATAAAAATAATCTTGAAGAACTTGGAAATAAAATATTGTTAGAACGAACTATAAATATAAGAGCCGCTGATTACAAATTTACAGATAAAAAACACCATTATAATGGATTTACAAACAATAAAGGTAAAAAAATTAAAGGTAGTTCAGTAGCAGAAATTAAACAATTAGTTAAATTAGATGACTTTACAGAAAAGGATATAGAAAATAGAGATAAAAAAATTCACGATACATTTATTGATTTCCTACACAAAGAAGATTTATTAGAATAAGATAAGATAAAAATAAACAATCATGGAGGAATTAAGTTTGTATTCAAAACTTCAAGATATTTGTGTTTTAATAAATGAAAAAATCAGAATTAATGAAGAAATAAATGAAAACATGATTAATTTATCTAATTATGTATCTACTGAAAATATGCTACCTAATAAAGGAGGAATAGTTGATGCAGAGAAATTACCTCCTACGAACAGTATTAATAAATTTTCTAAAAATGATGTTTTAATTTCAAATATTAGACCTTATTTTAAAAAAATATGGCTTTCTAAATGTAATGGTGGATGTTCAGGTGATATTTTAGTTTTTAGGTCTAAAAAAGACATTAATCCATTATTTTTATATTATGTACTATCTAATGATAAATTTTTTGATTATGTTACTCTAACATCAAAAGGAACTAAAATGCCAAGAGGAGATAAGTCCGCTATTATGAATTACGATGTTCCAAATTTTCCATTAGAAATTCAAAAACAAATTGCAAATAAATTAAAATTTTTAGATGAAAAAATTTACATTAATAAAAAGATAAATCAAAATTTAGTAAACACACAAAAAATAGAAAAACATATATAATAATTTGTCACATATTATATTTATATAATCATTTTATCAAGTTTAAAAAATATCAGAGGCTTAATAATATGACTGATATACATATTGAAGAAAGTATTCTTAAATCTATTGAAAAAATAGCTATAAAGGAAAATAAAACCAAAGACGAATTTATTGAAGAAACACTAAAAAAAGCAGTTGAAGAAAAATCTGATAAACCAAGAATTTTTTTTGACTTATCAGGAAAATTTTCAGCTGGAGAACCATTCAGTGCTGTTGAAGACCTTAAAAAAATGAGAAATGGAGAATTATGAAGCAAATATTTTTGGATACTGATTATATAATATCATTTCTTGTAGATGATGAAATCAACCATGAAAGAGCTGTAGAATTATCACAACAGATTACAGATAAAGAATTAATCATCACAAACATACTCCTAATTGAAACTATAAATCTACTTACCAAAAAGCTAAATAAAAACACTAAAGCTATTAATGAGATTTATAATTCAATTAAATCAGATTTCAAAATTATTCATGTAAGTAAAAACATCACCGATAGAGGAATGGAAACATTAATACACTATGACAGCCATATAGGTTTAGCTGACACTATCACTATTGAAATAATGAAAGATCTAAATATTCATGAAATAGTTAGCTTTGACGAAGACTTTGACAATAAAACAGGCATCATAAGAGTTCATTGATTATATTATATCTAAATAATTTATTTAAATGGAAAAACAAAATAAAGTGAAATCAAAATTATTAATCCAATAGACTTTTTATATGGATGGAGGAAAGAATTTGAAAAGTGAAACAATTTTAAGAGTAGAAGCCATGGACACATTAGTAAAAAAAATTAGGACTATTTGATGCTGAAAGATTCATTGATATTATTAAAAAAGACAATTTTAACTACACAGAATGGAGAAAAACTCTATGGAAAGATAAAACTCTAACAGAAATTTATGAAGATGCTGTAGAAACTTATAATGAACTTAAATAGATTATAAATTTATTTTTAAATATTTAACAATTAATAAAAACTTGCTTACTTAAATTTCAATTTCAGAAACATCAATTTCTCCAGACATTAGTTTAGGGAGTAATTTGTCCCTTAATGAAGATAAATATTTATTTTCTAATTTATTCCCATATATTTTTTCAAGAAATGGTTTTATAAGAGAATTGAATTTATTTAATGTGTTTTTATCAGGCAAAGGTATTTCTATTTTCTTAATATTGGTATTGTTAATGGCTTGCATTGTTGTTCCCAAAGCTAAGTTATTTTTCATAATATTAAAGCTATTACTAAGTAAAAAAGACCAAATATAATAAAAACTAATTTCATTGCATTGAAGTCCTGCAAAACCTGTAGAAAATATATAATTATCAATTAAGTCTTTCGAATAATCATCCACCATTATTATATTTTCTGGAGTCTTTCATTTTAGCAAACCACACACTTTTTGGAACAGGCTGCATGTTAGCTCTACTTGTTTTATCATCCATTGTTATTTCAGTTAAATCATTGCTTAACTCACTATCTATTACATTCACAGTTGCAACATAATACTTTGATCCTTCAAATTCTTCTATTCCAGACCCAATGATTTTAGACATACTTCCATCACCTAAACTTTCTATTTTCCATTTTGAAGGAATTAAACCAAATGATGATGGGTTCATTTCTCCATTTGACTCCTTATACTTATTTCCATTTTCATCTGGAAAATTGAAATCTATGAACCATTTTTTATAAATTAAGTGAATTTGTTCTTCTAAATTTTGATTTATATCTTAGTGTCAAGACAAAATAATTTAGTAAAATTTTAAAAATGAGTTTTCAGGAAATCAAAGGATTAATCAGTTGAAATTTCACTAAATACGATTCTAATGAAAAATTATCAATAATAAAATCAATACTAAAATAGAAAGAATAAATTTGTCATGACA
>JAISTD010000112.1 GCA_031272765.1 Candidatus Methanovirga australis
ATTAAATGTGGATATCATAATTATTAATAATTAATCTAAAATTCATAAAATAATTATGGTTATTTTCAATTTAACATTATTTAAAAGTTTTGTAACCTATCGAGTGCATGAGCCAAAAAAGAATATTTAATGTAATGCCGTGGGCCGGACTTGAACCAGCGACATCTAGATCTTCAGTCTAGCGTTCTCCCAACTGAACTACCACGGCAAATGGACTGGACGAGATTCGAACTCGTGATCACCTCCGTGTCAGGGAGGTATCATACCCCTAGACCACCAGTCCCATACTTTAATTATGGTTTTATTAAAATTTAAGTCTTTAGGGATAAAAACAAATCATAAAACTAAAATGTGAACTTTTAATAAACACAAAATTTTACTAAAATTTATAATTTTATCAAAACATGTATTTTACTATAAACAAATATAATTACAGTAATTGATGAATTAATAAATTAAATATGATCTTACTAAATATATAATTTTTTATTAAATCATATATAAAGTTTTCTAAAAAAAGATTAACAATAGATTCTCAAACAAATCAAACTCAAAATAAATCCATGAATAACATATCAATGTAAATTTAATTAAAAAATGAATATCAAAATATCCACATACAACAAAATATCCATATAAAGTATTGGATAAAAACTGAAAAATAAAAAAAAGTTTATTGGTCTATAACAAGACCAATAGAAAAAAACCGTCTATTTCAAAAAACTGCTTATTTAACAGCTAATTTAATATCTTCAGCTTTTACAGTTTTTCTACCAGCATGTTTAGCGAAAGAAACAGCCTTTTTAGATATTTCTTCACCTTTTTCTTCTAATGCATTTCTTAATGCAAGTTTTGCATCATCACTAATTCTTTGTGCACCAACATTAGTCAAGATACGACCGACAGGTGCGATTGGTAATTCACTCATTTTTTCACCTCCAAGTTAATATTGAACTTAACTATATATAAAGGTTTCTATTTTTCTTAGCAAAAAATCACCAAAAACCGTGCCAAAACTACAACCACAACACATATAAAAAAAATCGCAAAAAACAAACAACAAAAAAATAAACAACAAAAAAACAACGAACAACACCAAAATAACAAAAAAATAATAAAAAGAGTGAAAAAAAAATGAAATAATATTCCACTTAAAAATAGTTGATTTTAGTTATATATTGTTATAAATCAATTAAATTATATGCTAATAATAAAAATCATCATAATATTAAAAATAATATTTATAAATTATAATTTTAATATTTTATAAAATATAACTTCTTATCTAAAAAAATAAACAAGATTAAATAATATTTGAATAAGCAAACTCTTTTAAAGCCATTTAAAAATGGATTTTCATTGAATGGAGAAAAATCAATTTTTAACTAAAAAAAATTAAATTGTAACAATGTATAATAAATATAAATAAAACAATATTTTTTAAAATTATTTGAAGAGATATGACTTTTACAATCAACCCTTTTTTTTAAAAAGTTGAACAGAAAATTAGGAATAGAACAAATTATAAATAATTAATATAAACAAACTTGTAGTTATGTTTGGAAATTGGAATATTGAAAATAAAACTAAAAAGATTTTAGAAAGTAGTTTAGATAACCCAATATCTAATGAAGATGCATTGTACTTAATGAATGTTAAAGGACGAGGAATTAATGCTTTAATCCTTGCTGCTGATTTGGTTAGGGAGAAAATAGTGGGAGATAAGGTAACATTTCTTGAAAATTGGAACATTAACTTCACAAATATTTGTAAAGGTGTTTGTGGGTTCTGTGCTTTTAAAAAGGATAAAAATGATGTTGATGCTTTTTTCTTAAGTATTGATGAAATAGTTGATATAGCAAAAGAAGCATACGATAATGGAGCTAAAGAATTTTGTATTCAAGGAGGACTTCACGAAGATGTTGACATCTACTTTTATGAAGATATTTTAAAAGAAGTTAAAGAAGCTTGTCCTAATGTTCATATACATGCCTTTTCACCAATGGAACTTTATTATGGATCACAGAAAGCAGAATTATCACTTGAAGAAAGTTTGAAGATCTTAAAAAAAGCAGGTCTTGGAACGACCCCAGGAACAGCTGCTGAAATATTGGATGATGATGTTAGAAAAATTATATGTCCAACTAAACTTAATACTGAGGAATGGAAAGAGGTTATAACAACTATACATAAAGCTAAGATTAAAACAACAGCCACAATTATGTATGGTCATGTTGAATCAATGGAACAGAGAGTGAAACATTTAAATATACTTAGAGAAATTCAAAAAGAAACTAATGGATTTACAGAGTTCGTTCCTTTGACCTTTATGTATAAAAAAGCTCCTATATTCTTAAAAGGAAAATCAAATCCAGGAACAACTGGAACTGAAGACTTAAAGATTTATGCAATTTCAAGATTAATGTTTCAAGATTATATAAAAAATATTCAAACATCTTGGGTTAAATTAGGTTTCAAATTCAGTCAATTTTGTCTTTTAGCTGGTGCTAATGATTTAGGTGGAACATTAGGAGAAGAAAATATTTCTAAATCGGCAGGATCCGCATATGGTAGTAGAACAGGGATTGACAATCTTAAACAGATTGTTGAAAACCTTGGAAGAATTCCTGCCTTAAGAGATACTTTATATGAAAATATAGATGTAATATAATGTTTTACATAACTTTTACAAAATTCTCACAGTTTTGACAAAGATTTTCATAATTACAAAAATCTTTGATTTTTGGTAATTTTAATATTTGATATAACATTATTTAAATCTAATTTAAGGGTATTTTATAAGATATAATTAAATTTATATTATGGTTATTATAAACTTTTCAATGTTAATATTTTTCTGGAGTACCCGTTGGTCTGAGGCTAAATTTACTCTGACTTTTCAGATGTTTAAACTTATTAATAAGCTTAAAAAAAACACAAATATGGCTAAAATTTACTTGACTTTTCATAGATGGAGTTTTTTGAGTATGCAAACATCATAACTTTAATAATTTCAATTATATCTTTGATTTTAGGAATTATAATTAGAATAAAGAGAACCCTAAACCATTAAAATTTATTAGTAACTTCCTTTAAGAAACAGCTAAAACAAAAAGAACAACTTAAACACTTTCTTTTTTCTTCTTTTTTAATAAATGGTTTAATAATATGAAGTTTATAATAATTTTCTTTAAAAATTTACTATAGTCCTTGAAACAACATCATCAACTTAAGAAATCTTATTAAATATATTTCACCTATTGATTTTTAAATAGCCAAATAAAAGTAAAAAAAAAAAAGAGAACAATGCTGAACTATAAAAAATGTTACAAAAATTTTAGAAACTATATCTTAATGAGATAAAAAAAGAATATAGATAAGATTCTATTTTTATTAAAATCCTATCTAATAAATAAGTAAAATTTATTACTTATTCCTTATTCTGATCTGGAAAAACAACAATATAGTAGACAATATTCCAATCAAGCCATAAGTTGGTAAGCCAGTTTTCTCTAAAGGAATACTTGCACCCTTAGAACCACCCCCTACTGTGAAACTAAATTTATTGGAACTACTACCTTTCCTACCATCATTAGCATTCCCATTAACTATAAATTGACCAGTATAATTACCATCAGGAAGAGGGAGAGTAACTGTTCCATTTTTTGTTCCATTTGAATTTATTTTGCTGGAATCATTAGTTGTTTGACTTGAATTAAATGTAATGTTTCCACCTACATTTATATCCTTCCCAGTGTCATTATTCTTGATTTGAACATCGTAAGAAGTATTAGTGTCTCCAGAACCAGTACTATTGTTCACATAAATAGGAGTATCAACAGCCCATTGTATAAGGATCATTCCTGTATCTGGAGTGGTCGTTACATTAATATTTGGACCAGGGGGCATATTATTAATCCAAGTATCAGAAACTGCAGTATAATTCCCTGGATAATAATCATCGAATGATACTGTTATAGAGTTGAAATCGTAAGTATGGCGATTTGCAATAGTGAAATTTACATAACCAGTAGTCGTGTAATTAGATCCTGCAGAAGATGGCTGACCTATAGATGAATTAGTATTATATTTAGCTTGAATACCATAACCTGAAGGCAGTAAAGTAGTGCCATTTGGATCTGATGTGATATTTGCTTGTATGAGTAAACCGTCTGGTGTGTCGGTTACACTCATAATATGTACATAAGCTGGTGTTGATGCACCAACAAAAAAAACAGTTAAAATAGCTATTAATATTATTATTGTAGTTAAACTTTCTTTAAATTTCATGATTAATCTCCTACATAGTTATTTATCTTTATTACGATTGTCTATTAATTTTATAAGTTTTGTATTAATTATCTATAATTTTACTTACATGCGAGCATCCCCAATGTCTAATAGAAATTATGAAATTGAACCATAAAATTTCAATATTATAACTGTTTTCAATAATATTATAGTTCCTTGTTATATAAATAGTACATCATCCATTTATATAAACTTATCTCTTACCATCATCACAATTGTACATCTACAGTAATATTTATTTGCATTATATTATGTTAAACTTTTTTCAATGCTTTTAAAAATATCCTTGGTATAATATAAAGTAAACATTACACCGAATATATTAATTATCCAATAAGAAATAAACCTATCAATTAATATTATGGTTCCTGCAGTTGAAAATGGAATATAAAACAATGTTAGTAAGTATGCGGTTGATAAATCTAAAGAACCCATACCTCCAGGTAAAAATGATATGAGACCAGCAATATCTGCAATGAAAAAGATAAAAACAACTGCAAAAAATGGAATATCTACATTAAATGCTCGTATTATTAAATATAATCTTAAACAATCAAGAGTCCATGAGCTTAAACTTATGATAAGTACCCAGAATATATTTTTCTTATTAGAAAATTCTTTAGAGCATTTGATCATATCCTTTAATCCATTGGTTACTTTTTCATACATTCTATTCAAGAAATACTCTGAAATTGGGAGGAATTTAATGATTGAATGTAGAATATTATAAAGATATAAACTAAAATTTTTATTCCAATTGATTAAGTAAATAACTATCAGATAACCCGTAACACCTAAAATAGCTATTGACAATATAATTTGATTTGTGTGTGTTAAAAAATCCTTTGGAAATAGAAAAATACAAAGAAGTAACAGTATAAGAGATACAGCAGCATCAAATAATCTTTCGATAAATCCAGCTGATAGTCCATTGAATAAGCTTATACCATTGATCTCTTTTCCTGCGACAGCCGTGAAAACTTCCCCTCCTGTACGCACTGGAGTCACATTTGCTGCAAAAGTCCCGATAATTTTAACTATGAAGTTATCTTTAAAGTCTGTGAGTTTATTTATAATGAAGCCCCATCTAAATGAACGAATGATTAATATAAAAATTTGAACTATTACTGCAAGTAGAATAAAACGAGGATTTGCAGTTTTTATGGATTCTATTATCTTATCAATACCAATTAAATAGATCATAATTATAATTAATAGTATGCTTATAATAAAAAGATAAGTTTTTTTCACTCTTCTGCCTCACTTATATTGAATAATATTCATACATTATATTTTAAATAAATTAAAAGAAATTATTAAAATAATATCTAAGTTAATTAAAACTTAATTCGTTAGTATATTATAATAAAAAGCTATTTAATTAATAAAAAGATTTTTAATTGATAAAAGTCATCTTTATTTGATAAAAATTATTTAACTTCATTTTCAATCCATTTCAAATAAGATTTTGTTGTTTTTAGTACAGGTAACACGATTATAGCAGGATTTTCATAACTATGAAGTTTTTCCACTCTTTTAATAAGTTCATCTACTTTACATTCAGTAGTTTTTAGTATTAAAATAGTTTCCTCATCTTTTTCAATTTTATTTTCCCACCAGTACATAGACTTCATATTTTTTATTATATTGGAACAAGCAACTATTCTTTCTTTTAACAGTTTTTCAGCTATTTTAGTTGCTTCTTCTTCACTTGAACAGGTTATATCTATTAAAACCATCATTTTTAGTTCCTTTAATAGCTATTCGTTATCAAATTTAATTGTATCTTATAAAATAAATTTAAATAAATTTAAATAAATTTAAATTATATTATATCAAGTATTAATTTTATAAATTTAGGAGACTCAAAAATTTTATATTTTCTATAACACAGTAGAGAGTTTCTATTAACCTACCAAAAAATAGCATATTTTGATAAGTGAGAGTTTCTATTAACCCATCAAAAATCGCATATTTTGATAAGTATTTATAAATTATGAAACTCACATAATTAACTAATGTGATAATAGCATATAAAGGTGTCGATTATTCACACCCTCCCTCTGGTTTTAATTAAAATATTAAAGGATTTTTTACAGGTTGATATGTATAAGTGATAATTATGAACAATGAAATTAATCTTATTCAGCGGCAAATGTATGAAGTATGTTAAAAAACATGGTGATAAATATGAATGAATATTGATCAAATAATAGTATTGGGAGTTATTCC
>JAISTD010000144.1 GCA_031272765.1 Candidatus Methanovirga australis
TTTTATTATTATTTTCATTTTTTCATTGGAAAATTCACATATTTTGTCTTTTGAAGGTCAATTTCATTGCTATTTTTAGGGATTTTCCCTAATTTTTTCATAAGCTATCGCTAAGCGGAACAAGTTTCCATTAAGAGTCTCGGCAGTTGGATTAAGTTAAATGCCGTACATCCAGTTTTTTTAGAAAAATTGATTAAAAATAACTTCTCACTAATTTTTGATCAAACTTTTCTTGCCTTTTAGGTAAGTTAGGAACCGAAGGTTCCGTTTGTTTCGAATGAAATGAAAAACTTAGGAGAATCTTTGATTCTCCGTTTATTCTCAAGCGAAGCATGAGAATTTAGAAAAATCTCTGATTTTTCGTTTTTAAAAAGTTTGGCTGTGTATTTCATTAAATTATCTATCTGATTTCTTTGCTGGTTGTTAATCGTGTATGACCAGACTTAAACACATTTTTAATCACTGCATAAGGTCTTTGCTTGGAGTCTCTCTTACTTGAAATTCTTTTATTTCTCATTTTCTCATCTGTCCTTAACTCCCCACCTTTAGGCTTCTTTTGAAGAGCCATCATATCCTCATAGATTTCACACCACAATAACCTTTTATCCTTGTAAAATAACCTGAATGTTTATCTGTGGATAAGTCTATTTTGCTATCATGTAAGGAAGCAGGTGGTTAACTCCGTTTCCCTGATTAATCCATGCTCTATTATACAACTTAAAAAGCCCTTAATATTCAAATTAAAACCAGAGGGAGGGTATTGAATAGTCGACATCTTTATATATTAATTGACCACATAAGTTAGTATGGAGTTTCATAATTTATAAATCTTTATCAAAATATGTGATTTTTTCTGAAAGAAAATTAGAAGACAAAGTCTTTGTTTTTGATAGGTTAATAGAAACTCTCAAATTTAATAATTGAAAAAGAAAATTTAATCATGGAATGACTGAAAGATATTAAAGACAATCAAATTGAAATGAAAAACGACTTAAATAAAAGAATAGATCAAGTAGATAACACTTTTAAAGAACTGAAAACAGATTTGAATAAAAGATTAGATGTTATCGAATAAACCCAGTAATAGGAGACTATTTTTAATAGTAACCAATGGGAATTCTCTTTCTTTAGAAAGGGGAGTAGTCAATGGGAGTAGTCAATAATATAGAAGGAAAGTTCTTAATGCAAATAGAGAATAAGAATTGTGCTCAATTAGAGAAAGAGATTTAATAGGAGTGATAAAATGAATATGAATATCAAAATAATTACTTTGGTGCTTTGTAGTATAGGAATAGTACTCGCTGCGAATTTTGCCTGTGAGGTATATGCAGATTTTTATATGCTGGTTGATATCCAGGATAAAATCATGGTACTATTCAATAAGACTAATAATGAGGCTACCATGGCAATTGCTTCAGGTGGTACGGGATTGGAGATCGAAAATAAGTACTCAGAAATCAAGAAATATATCGATGATAACATGGAAGAATCATATTTTGCTCTAAATGGATTTCAAAAGGTTCAAAGATGTTTAACTGTGGAAACGGTGTTAGATAAGGCATTAGCTACTTAGTGAGAATCTACGGACTCCTAAAGTCCGTAGTAGTTCAATTAATGATTGCGAATTTCGATTGGATGAGGAGGGGGTGTTAGTGTTAAAAAACAAAAATTCAAAAGAATAATATTAGAATGTGCGTTGATTATTTTAACGGCCCAAATTTTAGTTTGGAATCTCTATTGGACTCTTGAGTATAGACAGTTCTTTTTGATGGATTGGTTTAATTGTGGGTTAGCTATTTGCATTTATGTCTGGATTTGGCTTAATTTTGGTTATGGGTGTAAAAATTGTATAAAATAATTTTTTAGAATTCTTTATATATAATAAAAAATATATAATAAATTGTACTTTCAAAAAAAGAGTACAAAAATATTTTCAATAAAAGGAGGAGGAGTCTGATAAATATGAATAAAAAAATTATTAATTATTTAATAATAATAATAATAATGATATTTAGTGCAATGAGCACCATTTCAGCAAGCAATGATTACACAACTGGAAAATACATCACAATAACCAGTTGGGGAACAGACCATTGCGGAGAAGGATTACTACAGTTCAAAGATTTCAGGGGTAACACACTTGGTTTTCACCCTATCCAAGTTGGTGAGAGCATAACAATCAATACATATGATTATACAAATTTAGATGAGATTGTAATTGGAACTCCTGGAGGCGAAAACGCTTACAATGGATTTTTAGCTGGTATTCAAACTTACATGTTCGATCATCGTTTCGATGATTATCATCATGTTTTAGTCAATGGATGGTTTTATGATAAAGCGTGTTATTATAATAAGTTGACGGTGCCTACTTTCAATGGTTGGTATGATCAGTGGGATAATTTGAGACTCAGGCACGACCCAGCTAACTATCTTTGTTTTGTAGGTGTTGGTAGGTTCACTGGTAGGATTGAGGGCCATAATCGCTCTTAATTAATGAGAACAATCATTTAACACATATTTACGAAGAATTGAATGACTTAAAATCATTTAAAAATGGAATTTATGTTGCAATAACTGCTTTAGGTGTTTTAATGACTATATTCAAATTTTTCATTTAAAAACAAACATTTTTATTTCTTTTTCTTTATAAACACAGAATATTAAAGTAAAATCTTTAAAGTATAAAATTAGATCATGTTCAATATAAATTTAGATTCTAAGTTATTATGGTCTATATCTTAAAATAGCTGCAAGACCACCGAAAGCTTTTAAAAGTTGATTTCCCTCTTCAGTTTCAGTGGAAATAATTTCAACATCAGTATCATACTCGTTAGCCATCTCCAAATAATGATCCACCAATTTTCTTGCCTCGGATAATTTCATCTGTTCCCCACAGTCAGTACAAATCATTTGCTCATCACTTGATTTAGGTTTAACAGAAACTTGAGTCTGCCTACCACAATTTATACACTTAAAATACTGTCTATCGTGTTCCAATCCTTCAGAAATTAATAAAATATCAACAGCTCCCATCTCAAGATATTTTCTTATCTCCTTTTCACCATAAGCAGCAAGACCATTCTCATGAATTAACTCTTTTAGAAACCTTTTAACTAATTGTTTTTCTTTTATTACATCCATTTCATTAAGAAGATCAGTTGACTTATCAATAATTTCTTTTATACCAAACTCACCAGTATAAGAAGTATCAATAGTGGAAATAACCATATCTTTAAGTTTATAATTAAGATAATCACCTTTAAGGAACTCTTCTTTAGTATGTCCTGGACCACCAAGAATAATTCCTTGAAGGTCCTCAATAGCTAAAAATGTTTCATTAATATGGTCCCCTATCCTTTTTTTAAATTCATGAGCAGCCAAATCAATTAAACGATCAAATCTTCTTTGTGATTGACCTCCAGCCTTATGTTTACCTGGAACACCACTTGTTAAATGTTTTAAAATATCTATTCTTTTTCCTTTTAATGTAGCTATTGTAGCTTCCTTTCTATCCAAAACAGCTATTCCATAAACCTCTTTAGTATCCATCATATACTTCAAAGGGTCAAGATAGAATTCAGAATTACAATGATAAGTATAAGTTTGAATAGATTCTGGTGGCTCGAAAACATAACTCTCCATTTTTTCTGTTCCAGGACCGCCCTTAGGTATCATTCCAACAAATAAAACCAAACCATTTTCAGGAGGTTTTGGGAAAAGCTTCATTTTTTGAATGATTACCTCAATAGCTGATTGGACATTCTTACGAGTTTGTTTACTTTTAATGTTAGCACTTTGTCCATACTCTTCTCGCATATGCTTAGCAACATCACTAATTTGTTTATCTTTAGGAATATAAACAGAAACCAGTTCAGTTCCCCTACCCTTCTTTTCGGATAATTCCCCAAGAGTCCTTTTAAACTCATATAATTCTTTTGATGATATTTCAGACATGATATTCTCCTTTTGATTTCATTGTGATTGTTAAATTGGTTGATAAATGGATCATCTAATAGATCATTTATAATTAATGTTAATTGTACTAATTCTTTATAAAATAAATCAAATAATCATATTAATAATAAATTTTATTAATAAATTAATCCCCAATAATTCAATGAATTAAGATAAATAATTATATTCTATTCTTAAAAAGATTATTTTAATAATTAATGTATTTAACTAAAATGAGTATTTGAATATTGTTCATAACAATGAAAATTGAAGTTTTTTAAACTTTTTTATTATAAATAATTATATGTCATTAATATATTATATAACATTTTTGATTATACCAATTGATTTATATTTTCAAAACTCTTAACATCTATGCAACTTACAACATAATATTACCACTTCATACTCAATACAATACATGTTACAATAATCCTAAAAAGCTATAAATAGCTATTTAAAGTAAATAATATGTGGTTCCTAAGAAACATGAATATGAAATCTTTCTAAGGGGCTAAAAAAGGAGGTAACAAAATTAAAATAGAAATTAAACTATCATCAGAAAATGAAGAACCTCATGCTATTATTTACACAGATAAAATTACTGATGAAATTCAGAAAGCTGTGGAAATATTAGAAAAATCTTCAAAGCCCATAATACCTGTTAAAAAAGATGGGAAAGTGAATTTCATACAATTTGATGAAATCTATCTCATAAAATCAGTTGATGATAAAAACAATGTTCTAACTGAAAATGAAACCTATGAAACTCAAAAAAGACTATATGAACTTGAAAATATCTTAGGCAGAGATTTTTTTAGAATTTCAAAATCAACCATTGTAAATATTATGAAAATAGACAAGGTTTCACCATCTTTAAATGGTATTATGAATGTGACTATGAAAAATGGATTAAGTGATGTTATATCACGAAAATATCTACCAAAATTTAAAAAACATATAGGATTATAAGAGGAGGAATTTTATGAATGATTTTCTTAGACGAACCATACTTGGAGTTTTACTTGGAAACTTTGTTTTTACAATATTAATTATCTTAAATATACTGACTGGAAATTCTGCAACGACCGCTAATTTT
>JAISTD010000182.1 GCA_031272765.1 Candidatus Methanovirga australis
AAATTTTTTATTATTGAAAATTTATTTTTCAATTTAGAAGAATTAATTCTTCGTTTTGAACTTAGATAATCTTCGATTATCTTTAGTTAAAACTTGTTTTAACTTAGAAAATCTTCGATGATCTTTAGTTAAAACTTGTTTTAACTTAGAAAATCTTTGATTTTCTTTAATTTTTAGAAAACTTTAATACATCTTTAAATTAAAAATTGAATAATTTTAAGAATAATTTTTAATAAAAATTTTTAAATAAATGTTACAAAAGCTTGAAGAAGTACTATAAAAATTTTAAAAATTATAATTCCTGTTTTTATAAAAAAATATGTTATAAATAAAAAATATGCTATAAATAAATATGTTAACATGGTACAAATACTTAGAATTAAGAGGATCAAATTAAGAGGATCATTATTATTAGCACTTATTTCAGGTGAACATGAACCAAGAATCAATCCAAAAACTAAACCCAAAAAAGAAATGCTAAAACCCTAAAATTCATATAATACCTCGTCTTCATATATCTGATATATAGATATAACTCTCTGACAATCTTTATTATTTAATGTAAACTATTATTGTAAGGCATATGAAAAGTTTTGATTATTCATGCCTTCAATTAAAAAAATTTTTAAAAAAAACCTTTGAAAAACAGGACAATAAACTCTTTCTCTCTCTTTCTCTTTATTTCTTTCTATATCTATCTAATGAACTTTTAAACCTATAAAAAATGAATAAAAATTTAATATCTGAAATATAGTTATTTAAAGCTTTTAAATTAATTTTAAATTATCTTCTTTTTACTTAAAATTTTTTAATAAAAATGGTTATAAATCAACTTAATATTTTCATCTTAACAACGATTTTTCAAAACACACGAGAAATTAATTTTTTTGTAAGTCTTTTTTATATGCTCCTTGTAATAAATATGGTGTTTGTAGTAATACTAACTATCAGTTTACTGAAAAAAATTGATTTCTAAAATTTGAATGTTCCTATAAGGCTGATACCTAATTCACTATTAAAGGAATTGATTTCTAAAAGTTTAAACTTGTATAAATTAGAGAAAGAATATTACTACATAATCTATTATAATGGAGGAAGTAAAAATGATAAGCGTTTCTTCAATAAGAGAATATATGTTCTGCCCACATAAATTTTATTTAAGACATAGCTTGGGTGAACAGGATGAAAAAAATATTTTCTTAAATAAAAGAATGAAACAGCTGAGAATTGATGTGTATGATTTGATTCAAAGGAATATAAGAGGATTAAAAGCTGAAATGAGTCTTGATGATATTAGAAATAATTTGAAAAGAACCATTAAAGAGGTTTTAGAATCTTCTTTAAATATCTTAAAAGATGATTATCATATTCCACAAGAAGAGATAGATAGAATTAAAATGGATATAGTAGATGAGGCATGTTTTAAAATTGATATTTTAAGTTTAAAATCCTTAAAAGCTATGAAGTCACTTGGATGTGATGGTAATAAAATAGCTGAAATGTTTTTCCCAACTTCAATGTACAGTCATTTAATAAGAGATTTGAATTTGGAGATTATTGGATCTTGTGATAAGATTGAAATTGTTGATGGTCTTTATTATCCAATAAATATTAAAATATCTAACCCCCCTATTGCTGGAGTATGGGATTCTGATGCTATTGAGTTAGTGGCAAATGCAATTTTAATAGAACAAGAGTTTGATAGTGAAGTATTTGTAGGTTTCATTGATTATTCAAAAATTTGTGAAAGACGACCTGTTGTTATGGATTCAAAATTAAGAAAAGGTCTTTTTAAAGTTTTGCATGAAATGAAGGAAATCATTGATGGAGATATTGTTCCAGAAACTAAGTTTGATTCAAAGAAGTGTGGAAGCTGTTCTTATCAGGAACTATGCTTATATGAATAATGAAAATCAGATGTTTTTTATTATTTAAACTTCAAACAGCCATTATTTTATTTAGTGAGAAACATTCTTATCATAGCCTATGTATTGAATCTTTGTATGTTGAGTATATTAATTATTAAAATAAAAGGAGGTGAAATAATGAATCCAATGACTGAAACTATTGAAGCTGATTGTGATTCCTGTATTGGTTGTGTAGGTTGTGCTGCCTGCACTCCAGAAAGTGATGCTTTATTTGCAGTAGTGTTGACTGGTACAATTGGCTATTAAAATAGATATTCTATGGAAATATTAGCATAATTTCTATTTTGGAGTTTATAATACTTTATATTCTCCATTATAGTTCAATTTTAAAGAACAAATAAATTTTTAACTTAAAAAAGTGTTAAATTATATAAAAAAGTTTTAAATTATAATTTTAATTTTTTATAATAGTCTATTTTAAATAAAAATTATTATAACTTAATGAATAAGTAAAAAAACAATATTTTAATCTTTAAATAATAATTAATATTATATTTTCTATTGTTTTATTAAATTAATTATATAACTTATTTTTTATGAAAATAATGAACTTGAAATAACTATAAACAAAAATTAAGAACTTTAATAAAATTAAATTTAAAAAAATAAAAATATTGAGGAAATGATTTAATGAATAACAATTATCCATATATAAAGGAAGATTTTTATTTTCGTCCTGGTCCCATACCTTACATCTATTCAAAAAAAGATAATAACTACTATCAATTAAACAAGGACGGTTCAGAGATTGTAATAAGATGTAATGGAAAGGAAAGTATAGATGAAATATCTAAAGACCTCTCATCAGTATATGATGAAAATTTAGATGAAATTAACAAAACAATAATAGATTATATTACCTCTCAGGATTTCATTGAAATATCTAATGTGAGAAAACCTGTGGATGATAAATATTGGATAAATCCTGACATACAAACTCCTGTTCATTTAAGTATTGAATTAACCGACCACTGTAACTATAATTGTAAACATTGTTATAGGGAAAGTGACTCTAAAAATGATAATTATGCAAAAACTGATGAATTATTAGATATTTTACTTGAGTTTAGAAAGAATGGAGTTGCTATACTTGAATTAACTGGTGGTGAGGCTTTATCCCATCCTGACTTTGAAAAAATTTTGAAGTTTTCATTGAAAACCTTTGATATTGTTGCTGTTATCACCAATGGTTCATTAATATCTGAAAAGCTATTAGATGATGTTAAAAAGTATAAAGATAAGTTGGTTTTCCAAGTTGGTTTACATAGTGATGATGAAGAATATATGGATTGGTTTTGTGGATATGAAGGAGCATTTAAAAGAAGCAAAGAAGTTATAAAACAAATAGCTGATAGAGGATTTCATTTACGGGCTGTTATGATGGTGACTCCTTTTAATATTGAGAATATTTTTAAGACCGTGGAGTTAGCAAGTTCTTTAGGTGTTCCATTTAAACCATTAGAGCATAATTATAATTTAGGAATGTACACAATTGGTATTAGTCCTGTTACTCCAATGGGTAGAGGAGAAAAGTTTCCAGAATTAATTTTAAAACAAGAAGATATGGAACTATTTTTAAAAGAAATGGAAAAAGTTAAATATTCTTTTGCTGATTTCATTTTTAGGATGCCAGAACATCATCCTGTCTATAATCTATCTAAGAGAGGTAACTGTGGGGTTGGTTCAAGATCTTTAACAATTACTCCAAATGGAGATATGAAGTTATGTGGTATGAGTGATGAAAAAATAATTAATTGGGGTAATATCTACAAAGAGAAATTATCAGATATTTTTGCTAAGAACCTTGGAGCTACAATAGCTAATATTCCAACTCCAGATAAGAATACTTGTGGAGATTGTGAACATATAATGTTTTGTATGCCTTGTTTAGCTAAAGCATTTCTAAAATACAAGGAATTAGGTGAAAACTGTCTTTGGGGAAGTAGCCTTAATTTAAATGGAATTTTAGAGATTAACTAATTAATAATTAGAGGTTCTCATAAAATGTTAAGTAAAGATAATGAATCTTTCGGTAAAGAAACTATAATCAGCTTTAGTAATGTAAATAAGGCTTATCAGGAGTTTAAAGCTTTAAAAAATGTTTCTTTTGAAGTGAGAAAAGGTGAAGTCTTTGGTTTTTTAGGTGAGAATGGTTCTGGTAAAACAAGCACAATTAAGTTGATTTTAGGTTTAATGAAACCTTCTTCTGGTGAGTTAAATTTATGTGGTAAGAACCCGTTTAACAAAGAGTTGAAATCGAAAATTGGCTCTTTATTAGAATTTAATGGCTTAATAGATGAGTTAACTGGTATGGAAAATCTAAGACTATGGGGAGGATTATATGGTCTCGATAAACAAGGAGCTATTTTAAAATCAGAAGAACTATTGAATCTTTTTCAATTGAATAAATGGACATATATTAAAGTTTCGAAATATTCCTATGGAATGAAGAAAAGATTAGGTCTTGCACGATCATTAATAGCTAATCCTGAATTGATAGTGTTAGATGAACCAACATTAGGTGTTGACCCAGAATCCAGACAATTAATAAGGAAAATAATTAAAAAACTTGCAGGTGATGGTAAAACAATTTTTTTCTCATCTCATGATTTAGATGAAGTTCAAAAGATTTGTTCTCACTTAGCAATAATTAAACAAGGAGAGATAATTTATAAAGGAAGTTTAAATGAATTTATTAATAATTACAGTATAAATGAGCTTTCTATTAATCTGAGTACAATTGAAGAAGCTGAAAAACTTTTACTTTCATTGGAAGAAAAGTTCAATGCCAAAAGAAAAGGTACTTTAATAACAATCGAAAATAGTGAAAACTTCAATCTTGAGGATTATTTAGAGTATAATATCCAGAATATCTATAAAAATGAAGCAAAATTAGAAGAAAGCTATTTTAATATAAATGGAGGCAATAAATGAATACAGCTATTAAAATCTTGTTAATGAAAGAACTGAATTCATCAATTAAAAGTAAAAAATATCTTTTATCTTTATTATTGAATTTGATTATAGTGATTCTTTTATCTTTTGGACTAACAAACATTAATCAGTCTAACTCATTAAATATTTCAATGTTAGAACTTTTATTTATAATATTGCCATTATTCAACATTCTTACATCAAATATATCTGTATTAAATGAGATATTTGTCAATGAAAAGTTAGTTAAAACATTTGAAGCAATGTTAACAACACCATTGACTATTTTTGAAATAGCTATTTCCAAATTAATCTCAATAGCTATACTAACATATTTAATGGTTATAACCTCAATTCTAACATTATATTTAACTTTAGGATTAAGATTAGGTAGCTTTGTTTCATTTCCAACTGAAGTTTGGGTGACAATATTTATTGTAGTTCCCCTAAGTGGAATATTATATTCAATATTTTCATCTTACATTATTCTAAGGTTTAACTATACAAGATTAACTGAAATACTAAATATACCCATTATATTCAGCTTCATATTCTTATTTAGAGATCCATCTAAGCTGTTAGATATTTTAAGCTCTGGAAAAGTAGTTAGTTATCATACAATAATCATAGTATTCTTTATATTGATGATTTTTTACAGTGTTATCTTATTGTTAATAAAAAAAATTAATATAGAACACATAACAGTGTCTAAATTATAATTCAACAAATAACATTAATTTAATGAAATATGAACTATAGGTAATGGAAATATAAGATAAACATATGAAAAAAAAAGAAAATAAGAGAAAAGACATAGGAGAATAGAATAAATAAAATATAAGTAAGTAAATATTTCATTATTAAACTGACTTAATAAGTTTAAAAACACTTTAATCAGTGAAGGAATACAAAAATTAGAATTTAAAAGAGAACAGAATATTGGAGGTTAAAATATGTCAGAATTTTTAAATCAATGGTTACCAATCGCTGTAATATTTATTGTTTGTTTTTTTGTTTCTAAATATCTTAGTAAATCAAAAAAGAATAAATAAAAATAAAAACATATTATAGTTAATAATAATATGTCTTGTAAGACTGAATTATTGATGTAATTTGAGCATTGATATAGTTTTATTTAATAATTGATTAAATTTAAATTTATTATATTTAAAAATGTTTATTTTAAAAATATTATATGTTACTCATAATTAAAAATAAGAACATTTATATTCTCAGATCATTATTTTTTTTGTAAATTAAAATTATTAATATATCTTTCAAATTAAATTTTATAAAATAATAATCCTTATTTATTAAAAAAACTATTTATAATTGATGTTTTATTCTACAAAAGATAAATAATCTATTATTAACTAATAAAAAAAAAAAGATCATTGAATGTTTAACAATATTTAATATAGATATAAACCATTAATTGAATGATTATTAAACCTTTCAATAAAATATATTAATTAAGAAAGTTAGATGATATATAAAGTAGGATGATAAGTTATGTGTTAATAGGCGGGAGGATTAATGACAGTTAATAGTAATACAAACAAAGATAATAATGATTTTTTAATCAAGTTTCTTGAGGAAAAATTCAATAATCAAAATACAAAATTTGACACTATTAATGAAAAATTTGATAAAATTGACGATGAATTAAAAGAAATAAAAGAAGATAATAAAAAATTAAAAGCAGATATAGATAATATTAAGAATAATCATTTTAAACATGTTGATGATAAGTTGAAAGAACTTGAATTAGGATTTAAAAATGAGATAGGTGAGGCAAGAGTAGAATTTAAAGATGAAATTAATAATGTAAAAGTGAACTTTAAAGATGAAATGGACAAAACACGAATGGAGTTTAAAAATGAGATAGGTGAGGCAAGAGTAGAATTTAAAGATGAAATTAATAATGTAAAAGTGAACTTTAAAGATGAAATGGACAAAACACGAATGGAGTTTAAAGACGAGATAGGTAATGCACGAATGGAGTTTAAAGACGAGATAGGTAATGCACGAATGGAGTTTAAAGATGAGATGAATGATTTACGTGGTGATTTCAGGGAGTTGAAAGGTAGTTTTGATATTATCCGTCCTGTTGGTGTAACAATAGCTGCAGGTGTAGTTTTAGCAGTCACTAAATACTTATTTTTCACTTAGAGATGATTCACATAATAAATTTCTAATGTTTTTAAAAATAGTTAGATTCATATGTCAAATATAGACTTTAACTAATAATAAGTGTCCTGTGGATGATTTTTCACTTCAATTTCTACTGGAGTGAAAGAAATTATGGAGTGAAGAAAATCAGGGGATTCATTTGTATAAGAGATCAGATATTAACATATCAGGGAAACCCCGAAAATTAGGAAGAGGCATATATTAAATGCACTAAATGTTTGTAATGTCTGTTTAAAGGAGGTTCAAAAAAGAAAATAATAGTCCTTGATATTAATAATTTAATTAATAAATTTTTTATATAATCTTTTATTCGGTTAAAATTTATTTTTAACTTAGAAGAATTTATTCTCTGAGAGCTTCTATTAACCTAACTTTGTTAATATCGATAAAATTAATATTTACTAAAAGTTCTTTGTTTTGGATTAAAGCCCAAATTGGAATTTTAAAAATCTAAAATTTTAGGATATTGAGTTTATAGAAACTCTCCTCTGTTTGAAAACATCATTTTAACATGGATTATTTCATTATTAAATAATTATAAAATTAATTACATCAATAAATACACTATTTAATTAAATAAAACTTGAAATAAAATAATATTATATTTATTTAAAAATTCCATTACTTAAAAAAATTATGTCAAGGACTAAAATAAAAAAAAAGAAAAAAGAATTAACCTAAAATACTTTTTATGTCGTGTTTTGGATCTCCTATTGGGGTTAAATTAAAGGTTTCAACTAAATAATTTGCAATATCATCATTAACCCAAGCAGGTAAAATAGGACCAAGGAGAATATCTTCCTTACCTAAAGATAGAAGACTCCAAAGAATAGCTACAGCTTTTTGCTCCATCCAACTACAAACAATAGTTAATGGTAGTTCATTTAATTCAAGATCGAAGAGTTCACACAAAGCAACTGCAAGGTCAACAGCAACAATAGCATCATTACATTGACCAAGATCAATTAATCTTGGAATACCTTCAATATCACCTAACTCTAAATCATTGAATCTATACTTACCACAACCTAAGGTTAAAACAATAGTATCTTTAGGTAATTCTTCTACAAATTCCCTATAATAATTTGTTTTAGGAAGTGGAGAATCACATCCACCAACTAAGAAAAATCTCCTGATTTTTCCACTTTCAACAAGTTCTTTAATTTTATCAGCTAAAGATAGAATAAGATCTAATCCAAATCCTGTAGTTAAAGTGGCTATTTCTTCTTCATCTAAGTCTCCAAGTTCAATAGCTTTATTTATTAATGGTGTGAAATCATAATCATCAACATGTTCTACTCCAGGAAGATTTACAGGACCTATTGTAAACATTCTCTCATTATAAGAATCTTTTGGTGGTGTAAGAACACAGTTAGTGGTTCCTAAAATAGCTACATTGTATTTATCGAAAATAATTTTTTGGTCAAACCATGGCCCACCAAGTTGTCCTACTAAATGATCATATTTTTTGAGTTCAGGATAACCATGTGCAGGTAACATTTCAGAATGTGTGTAGATGTTAATACCTTTACTTTTTGTCTGTTTTAATAATTCTTCTAATGCTTTAAGATCGTGACCTGTGACTAATATTCCTGGACCTTTAATTGCACCGACTTTAACAGTTTCTGGGCTTGGTTCTCCATAATTATCAATATGTGCCTTTTTAAGAAGAGTCATTGCCAATAAATTTATTTTTCCTGCCTTTAATCCATATTCGATTAAATTTTGCAAGTCAAAATTTGTATTTGTTAAGGTTGCATACAATCCTTCTGTTAAAAATTCGTCTATTTCAGTATCATTAACTCCAAATTCATTTAAATGATAGTTATATGCAGAGATTCCTTTGATTGCAAATAATAAATTATCTTGTAATTTATCTATTGTCTGATTTTTCCCACACATACCTATTTTAGTACATCCAGATTCATTTCCCGCTTGAGAACATTGATAACAAAACATATCTACTTGATTATTGCTCACTTTAACATCTCCAAATATTATAGCACTGATTTTTTTTTTATGTCTTATTATTAGAGTGCTTGTGTTAAATTTAATTTAGTTTATATATAAATGTTTTGTAACTAATAGAGTATAATTTAAAACAAACATTATGAAGATTTAAAGTCTAAAACTTAATTTTTATCAGACAATTAATATTTTTAATATGTATTTAAATCAAATTTAATAAATTATTTAATTACAAAAATTTTAAATCATCAACAGCCTTAATCAACATTTCAATTCTTTTTATTCTAAGATCAACTGATTCTCCATCATCTGATTCAAAAATAATAGCTGGAATTCCAGAGCGAATTATTGGAACAGTGACAAATTTGGGGCTTGTTTGAGGCTCGGGATAGAAATAAATCAATGTTTTATTGGTGTTAGCTATTATTTTTTCTGCAATATTCTTAGAATCAGAACTATTATCTGGTGCGAATAGAGAATCTGTTTTAGCATAACCTGAAGCAGCTTCATTTGAATGAATATCCATAACAAGGCTGTAATTTTCTTTAGTTATGTTTGGCACTACAAATTTTTGCCCTAAAACTTGACCATGCATTCTACCAGTCTCATAAACATCAGGTTGATCAGTGACATTAATTCTATAAATATAATAACAATATTTCAGTGATTGGTTATCCTTAAATAATGTATCGTAAGCTGTTTTATGAGCAAATGATTCTAATGGATGAACTCCTATAATGTATGCTATTCTAACCTTTGAACTTGTATTTCCAATGGGACCAATTAACTCAACAGTACCATTGCTATTTGAGCCTAAAAGATTGAATTTTAATGATGGTTTAGAGTTCATAAAATTGTTTAAAAATATTGTCGCTGAAAATATTATTATTACTATGATTACAGTTATAACTATTGACCGTTTACCCATAATTTTCCCTCTTCATATTAATATGTCTTCATATTATATGAATTTATTTGTTATTTAATTATAGTCATATGGAAAAGTTTATAAATAACTATTTATAAATGCTATGACCATCTAATATTAAACGAAGAGCAGTTAAAAGAAACTTAAAGATAAATATAATACCTCTATGAATTAAAAACAACAAAACAAATAAAAAAAAATCATATATTAGATAACTGATGGGGTGGTGGTGGATTATGCTATTATCCTGGTTACCAACTGTTTTAAGAAGTATAAGGTGCAAAAAATGTGGTAAAGTCATTATAATGATTAATCCACAAAGGACCTGAAAATGCATGAAAAATAGTTCATGAACAGAGTAAGAGAAATAAAAAAAAAGAGAACTCCACGATAAAAAGATTAGAAGAAAAGATATTTAATAATTCGTTTTCATGGACGAAGGATCCTATTCAAAACAACGATAACTCACAAAGATTATGGTATTTTGGTGAAAACAATATAATAAAGAATTTATCTAAAGCCAATACAATTGTATATATACTCTCCAAATGGCAAAAGTCATATAGAATTCCTTGAAAAATTAAGGAAAGAGCAAATTGGTTTATTATTCATATTTTATAAAAAAAGAAAACAAAGGATAAGGAGGATAATAATGGTGATTGATAATTTATCTTCGCAATCATTCCCAATATTTTTCACTAAAAAAATGCTGAATTTTCAAATATTTGACTTATATTTTAATGCACCTATTACACTCCAAGGATTAAATCCTGCTGAAACACCTATAAAAGAAATATAGAAGATATTTATCTCCATATTTTCTTGAAAGTGGGGATGCTATAAAAGAAAGAGTTGTAGAATGGTTTAAAAATTTTTTAAATTGGACAAAATGTGCTGAAAAATGGATCCATGAACATTGGACACTAATAAACCAAAAATTATAAACTATACAAAAATGACTATAATAACATATATTACAATATAAAATTTATAAATATATAGAAACTCCCATATTTATTAAATGTGGCATAATTAGTATATAAAGATTTCGATATTCAAAATATAATTCCTAAGGTTTTGGTATTAGATCCTTTTTATAGGTTTATAATGGCATAAATGATAATTTATGAACAATACAATTAATCTTATTCAGCAGCAAAATGTATGAAGTATGTTAAAAAACACGGACAAGGATTAAATGAAATTAACTAAAAAATAATAGTATTTGGGAAATTTTGATTGCCTAATAATAGTTCTTTACTAATTTAACCTCTTATTAATCAAAACTGTAAAATATTAAAAATAGAAAAAATTATTTTTTAATTGGTGGAACATAATTTTTTAACATTAATGATAATGAAATAACCGTTAACGAACTTAATGCCATTGATAAACCAGCGAACTCTGGTTTAAAAATTATTCCAAAGTAAGGATAGAGTATTCCAGCAGCTATTGGGATTAAAATTATATTGTATATGAATGCCCAGAATATATTTTCTTTTATCCTTCTAATAATCTTTCTGGAAACTTCAATAGATACTATAACATTTTCTAAATCTCCATTAATAATAACTATATCACCGCTTTCAGTGGCTATGTCTGTTCCTGTTCCAAGAGCTATCCCTATATTTGCACCTGTAATAGCTGGAGCATCATTAATTCCATCACCAACAAAAAGAACATTCTTTCCTTTTTCTTGAATAGCTAAAATTTTATCTAATTTTTCTGTTGGTAGGACTTCAAATATTACAGTATCAATAGCTACTTTCTCACCAACATTTTTAGCTGATTTTTCGTTGTCTCCTGTTAAAATTGCTGTCTCTATTTTAAGTGATTTTAATTTTTCCATTGTTTTTTTGGAATTTTTCTTTATTTCATCTGTTAATGTTAAAATTCCTATTATTTTATCTTTAATAGCTATAATTATGGTTGTTTTTCCTTCATTGATGAATTTTGAATATTGTTTTTTAAATTCTGGAGCAATAGCTATTCCTTGATTTTTTATTAATGCAATGTTACCAATAAACACTTTTTGATTGTTAATATTGGCTTTTAAACCTAACCCAGATATATTTTCAAATGATTCTATATTAAACAAGTCTATTTTTTCTTTTTCAATTAGTTCATTAATTGATTTAGCTATTGGATGATTGGAATTTTTCTCAATTGAACCTGTGTATTGTAATATTTCATATCTTCTCTCATTTGGGTATATATCTTTGATTATTGGTGAGCCTATGGTTATTGTTCCTGTTTTATCAAAAATAGCTATGTCAATATTTTTAAAATTTTCTAAGACTCCACCATTTTTGACCAGTACCCCATATTGAGAGAGTTTTCCAATTCCCACTGTCATAGCTGTTGGTGTTGCTAATCCTAATGCACAGGGACAGGCTACAACTAAGATTGAAATTAGTGTAGTGATTGAAAACAATAGACTTTCATTTAAAATAAGATACCATAACAGAAAGGAGAAAATAGCTATTGTTATTATGGTTGGGATGAAGTATTCTACAACTTTATTTGCTAAGTTTACTGATGGTGGTTTTAAACTACTTGCTTTTTCTGTTAAATCAATGATTTGGGAGAGAACAGTGTCTTTTCCAACCTTAGTAGCTTTTATTTCTATTGTTCCGTCTTGATTAATCGTTCCACCAAAAACTTCATCATTCAATGCTTTATTTTTAGGCATTGGTTCTCCAGTAATCATTGATTCATCAACATAGCTATTCCCTTTTATAACTAAACCATCTGTTGGGATTTTTTCTCCAGGTTTGACAATTAATAAATCATTGATTTGTATATCCTCAATTAAAACCTTTTTCTCTATTCCATTCACCATCAATGTGGCTTTTTTTGGTTGTAAATCCATGAGTTTTCTTATTGCAGCTGTTGTTCTTTTTTTTGCTTTCTCTTCAAGATATCTTCCAAGAAGCAAAAATGATGATAGCATAATAGCTGTTTCATAAAACATAAAACTTGAGTTAAGCAGAATATTGAAGGTTCCTAAAACACTTGAGCTAAAAGCTACAAGTATCCCCATTGAATACATAACATCCATATTCAATTGTTTGTGGCAGACTGATTTATAGGCTACTTTTAAAATAGGATGTGAAACATAATAAAAAGGACCAATAGCTATTATTAGCATTAAATAATGTTTAAATGGAAAATGAATATACATCAATAACATTAATATTGCTGAGAAGGTGAAACCAACAATTATTCTATTTTTTTTATTATCTAACTTATTAACATCATTTACTTTATTAACAACATTTTTATCATCTGTTTCTATAAATTCAAACCCTAAATCCTCAATTGTTTTTTTCATATCTTCAATTGAGACAACTGATTTTTCATATAATATGTTAGCTATTCCATTGGCTAAGTTTACATCTACTTTATAGATTCCATCTAACTCAGATAAATTTTTTTCAATATTATTGACACACACTGCACAATGGATTTTAGCTATTTTAATCCTAATTTCATCTTTTTTTATTTCAAATCCAATGGTTTCAATAGTTTGATTGATGTTTGTAAGATGAATTTGCTTTGGATCATATTTAATCAATGCCTTGTTTAAACTTAGGTTTACATCTACACTAATTACACCATTAAGTTCATTTAATGTGTTTTCAATGTTTAAAGCACAATTAGCACAATGCATTCCACTTATTGAAACTTGAATATTTTTATAAACCATAATAAGTATTCTATTTTACTGTCTTAATTAATTTACTGTTATTATAAATTAAAATATAATTAGATTTTATTAACAAGTTATTATTTTAGTTATTAAATTTTTATTCAATAAATTTTTAATAAAAAAACAATTATTTTATTATAAAGCTTTCAATCTATTAAAAATACTTTAATTATTAATATTTTTAGATTTATAATCATTTTAAATAGATTAATCCTAATTAACTATCATTTTATATAATATTTTTAAAAATAATATAAGAATTATAAATAAATGAAAAATTAATAGGAAAAAATAGAAAAGTGACTACAAAGTAGTAATATTAAAATAGTTTTAATATAATATAAACTAACTTTTATCAAATTAAATTAAACAAAAAAAAAAATGACTGTTTGATAAAAATATTTTAAATTTATTTTTTGATTATAATCTTTTTATTTTCTTTAAATCCTATGATTTAAGTTTAATATTTTATTCTATTAACTATAACTTCTTTAAAATAATTTTTACTAATTTTTCATCATGTTAATTAAGAATTGCTGAAAATCAAATTATATATGTGAAATTCATGTTAGGACTAAAATAAATTTGGGGGTTAAATGAGTTATTTAGGAAGTTGAAAGCTTTAAATAACTTTTCGCCATTTTATATACAATTCCTTATGAAACTGTTTCTATAATCTTTAAAGGCTCAATTTAAGGTATTTTTCATTATAAAAACATTTATATACTATTAAAACATTAATACAATAAGTCAAAAGAAAATAAGTCGAATAAGTTATTTAGGCAAATATTAAAATACATCAATACTTAATTATTTTAAAATAATTAATCGTTCTGATAGTATAAATTTGTCTAATATTCTATTGAGATTTTTTAGTTCTTTATAAAATTTTATAATTATTTAATAATCATGAGAAAATTAACATGATCTTAAAAATGGGTGATACTATGCATGAGGAGGAAGATACTTTAACATAAAATTGGTAGAACATTGCATTACTAATTTTATATTCTTCTCTTCAAATTCTAATAGCTATTTAAAAAATCCAATATCTTATAAATAAAATTAAAGTCTTATTACTAAACATAGAGTTAAAAAAGCATGATTTAAGTTTTATTTAGTTTAAATACTTTATTAATGAGTGTTAGTAAAAAAATACTAAAAATAATATTATACAATTAACTGGAGGTATTTATATGTTAAATATGTATTCTAAGATATTAACTTCAATAGCTATATTAGCAGTAATATGTGTATCAACAATATCCAGCTGTTCAGCTTATGATTATCCTGATGACCCTAAATTAGATGAATTAGCAGAAGAAATGCATGATATGAAATTAGGTGATTGTTGGGGCTGTGCAGATTATGCTGCAGGAAAACTTACAGAAATGGGTTATGTGGGAGCTATAGTAGAAGGTCCATCCGATTATGTCAGTAACCATCGTGCAATAATGTTATTCATTAATGGAACATTAGTTCCTTTTGAATCACAGTGTGCTAATTGGAGAGGATATTGGCAAAGATACTGGTTCCAATGCACTGATTATTATCTTAAGGTCATATACAAATTTAATGATTATCCATACGGTTAATAATATTTATTTATACTTAATATTTTTTTTTATTTCAAAATCTTTTTTCAATAATTTAATCAATTTTACTACTTTTCTTTAACTAACTAAAATAATAAGTGCTTTCAAATATTTTAGTTTTTAATAGTCTTTAATCATTTTATAAATGTCCACAACATCTCCAACAACCAAAATAGCTGGAGTATTAATTTTCTTATCCCCAATATTGGATAATGTTCCAAAAATTATCTTTTCGTTTGACAAAGTTCCATTTTCAATCACACAAACTGGAGTATCTTCTCTGCGATACTTCATTATTTCCTTTGTATTCTCTCTTATATTTCCAACACCCATCAACACAATTAGAGTATCTGCTGTATAATCCCATTTCACTTGTTTATCTTTCTTTTTAGGATCTTCGTGACCAGTTATCACTGTGAATGATGTTGCTACAGCTCTATGACTAACTGGAAGTCCCAAACTTGTTGGAATTCCAATAGCTGAGCTAATACCTGGAATGATCTCAAAAGAAATGCTGTCCTCAATTAAAGCTAATATCTCTTCTCCCCCTCTTCCAAAGACAAATGGGTCACCACCTTTCAACCTAACGACATTTTCATTGATTTTTCCTTCTTTTATCAATATCTCATTTATTTCATCCTGTGTTTTATAGTGCTTTCCTGCCTTTTTTCCCACATAAATTTTTTTTGCATTAATGTTATGTTTTAATATTTCTTCATTAGCTAAATTATCATAGATTATAACATCAGCTTTTTTTAAAACATTAACCCCCTTTAAAGTAATAAGTTCTGGGTCTCCTGGACCTGCTCCAACCAAATACACAGTCATCGTATCACATCTTTGAATTAAATTTCATTTATGTTCTATAACATTCCTTTAAAAAAGTTCAAACCATTTTCTGAACCAAGTATTTTACTTGATGCTCTTTCTGGATGAGGCATAACAGCACATACTAATCCAGATTCATCACAAACACCTGTGATTCCATTTAATGAACCGTTTGGATTGCTATCTGTAAACTGTAATACTATTTGGTCTTGATCCTTAAGTAATTCAATATCCTGATTAAAATATCTTCCTTCAGCATGAGCTATTGGCATTTTAATAACTTCATTCTTCTTATAATTTTTTGTAAATGGGGTTCTATTGGTTTTAACTTTTAAGTCTTCCCATTGGCAAATGAATTTAGAATTTTTATTTGTTGTGAATACTCCTGGAACAAGTCCCACTTCAGCTAATATCTGAGCCCCATTACATATTCCAAGAACAGGCTTTTTTTCTTTTACAAGAGATTTAATTCCTTCGATGATTGGTGTGATAGATGCAATAGCACCTGCTCGTAAATAATCACCATAGGAAAATCCTCCAGGTATCACAACACCATCAAGATAGCTAAGATCACCCTTATTCCACCACACAAATTCAGGTTTTCCTCCTGCCAACTCAATTACTTTATAAACATCTCTATCACAATTTGAACCAGGAAATCTAATAACTCCAATTTTCATCTTTAATCACTACTCATCATTACTTAATACTAATTTCATAATCATGAATCACTGGGTTTGTTAACAATTTTTGACACATATCTTCTACTTTTTTATTTACTTCTAATTCATTTTCTTCTTCTATTTTAAATGTGATTGTATTATAGCTATTTGTGTTTTCTACCTCATAACCTAATAAGTCTAAGGCTCTTTCAACTGTACTTGCTTCTGGATTTAACATGCCTTTTTTAAGTGAAATCTTTACTTCAACATTGTATTCCATATTAACCACTAACTATTGTTATAATCATTGTATTTATTCATTAATCAATAATTATGTATATTTCTGTATTTATATTATTATTTTGTATTTTACTATATTAATTATTATTAAATGTTATCAATTATTAAAAATACTTATTTAATTTAAAATTATTATATTATAAATTTTTATGAAGTTAATGAATTTAAATTATGAGGTTTTGTGAAAATTAAGTTTTAAGTTTAAATTAAAGATATAATACTGATGGTCTTTAGCATAGATTCAATATATTTTAAAATACAAAGTATGGGCAACAATTTTATTATTTTAATTATCTATTGTCCGATTTTTCCCACATATACATATTTTGGTAAAGTATGTGTTTTTTAACACCCATACACTGATGAATAATTAATTATTATTATGAGTTTTCAACTTAAATATATTTTTTAGCAAAAATGCTATATTTTTGATAGGTTAATAGAAACTCTCTATAATTTCATAATATATAAGGTTTCATGCTTTGATAGATTTTGACAGAAAGAATTTTGATTTGTTTTTCAACATTCTTTTTATGGGCTTGGTTTAGAGTAAGTTTAATTGTTGTATATAGTTTGGGACATAAATAATACTGTAAAGATATTGAGGCAATGATGGAAAACAATACATTTATATATTTGATGGGATTATGTATATAATAGAGAAGTTGTAAATTTTTGTGGAGTTTTTTTGTAGGGGTTTTTTTATATGGTGGAGAAGCTTTCTTTAGTGCATATTTATATGGATGAGGAATTGAAGATTAGGTTTAAGAGTTATTGTGACAGTCAAGGTATGAGTATGGGTGAGGTTATTCGTTGGTATATGTGGTTTAGAGTTATGGAGGTTGAGAACTCACTACCTGATTAATCATTTAAGATTAAGCAATAGTTATATATTGTTTAATATAAGTTTAAGCTGTATAATAGTGTTTTGTATGGAGGTTTTATAATGGTAGAGAAGTTTACTTTGGTTAATTTTCATATTGATGAGGATTTGAAGAATAAGTTCAAAAGCTACTGTGAAAGTTATGGTATGAATATAAGTGAAGGTGTTCGTTGGTATATTTGGTTTAGGGTTCAAGAAATGGAAGGTTTGTTGCCTGATGAATCATTAGATTTCGAAAAACCTGATTATAATGTATTGGACAGGAAATAAGGTCTTAAAACCATTGCTAAATATTATTACATGATTAAATGGATTTAAGATGTCTAAAAAGCTTTCAATTTTTTATTCTTAAGTGGCTTGGTAGTAGGATTAGTATATGTAAATATGAGCATGGATGATTCTAGTGATTTTTTCCGCACTCGCCAGACTGACTTCGATTTTCAGCACCATTGGAATTATACATTTAAGGTAGGTCAGAGTAATAACTGGATTGAAGGTATTTCCAACATACTCCTGGAGTTGACATGATATTTAAATACAACACTCATTGGAACAAAGATGCAAGAATTCGTTTTCATGTATGGTTAGTTTTATGGTCAACAATATATAATTCAGATAACTACCCTAAGCACTGTTAATATCTCATCCTTTTTATTTAATACAATGTACTTTTTCTTTTATTTTATATTCTGGTTTATTTTTAATGAATTTCTTATTTTCATCTTTTCTGGTATTTTTTCAAGCTTTTATAGCATTTTTGAAATCTTTTATAGTACTTAACAAAACTTTTATAGCATTTTGTTAAAAACTTTATTAAAAAAAATATTTTTAAAATTATTTAAATTAAAGAAAAGCTTCGCTTTTCTAAATTATAAAATCAGAGATTTTATAATTAAAGATAATAACGGAAACTTCGTTTCCTAAATTTCTCACTCTGTTCGAAATCAAAGATTATCTAAATTCAAAACGAAGAATTAATTCTTCTAAATTGAAAAATAAA
>JAISTD010000141.1 GCA_031272765.1 Candidatus Methanovirga australis
CTTTTCTTAGGGAATTTAGGATTTGAAATTTCGGAGGTTTATAATGTTCCTGATTTAAGTCCATTTGCAACTGCAACCAATAATGATAAGATTGTCATTGCTAAAAAAGTAAAATAGAAGATGGTTTATAAATGCTTCAATTTTTTTCATGAAATATAGTTGAGATGTTTGGACAAACTTAATAAATCAAAAAGTTTATATTATTACTATAAAATAATTGCATATTAATGCTTGTTTAGTTAATTAAATTATTCAACATTAATTTTTAATTTATTCATCATTATATTCAATTTTATATTAAATCTCATATTATTTGATTAACTTAACTAAAAATAATAAATTTAATTATATATTCAATGAGTTGATCAAATATTGTATGATTAGAATAAAAAATTAGAATAGTATAATATAAATCAGAATAATGCAATATAAATCAAAAAATAATATATAAAAAAATATATAAAAAATTAGAATAATATTAATCTTTTTTACAAAAATTTAAGTAATAAAATATTTAAGTAATAAAATGATAAAAAATATTGGTTAATGGAGTGTATAATGAAAAATAGAAATGTAATAGTATTAATAATAATATTTGGGATGGTGGCTGCATTTACAGCCATGCTAATCTTTACAGGGGAGGGTAATAGTATAAATGAAAGTGATATAAATCTTAAAAATTACACATACAATGAATTGTCATTTAAATATCCTGAAACTTGGCAGATTAAAAATTCTACTCAAAATAGTGTAATTGATAAAAACTATGTTGATAAGTTAGTTAACTCTAAAGTAGGCGAAATTAGTGTAAATAGACAATATTTACCTTCAGGATACAATATTCCTAAAAATTTCGTTCCTGAAGAAGTAAATGAAGCCGAAAGCAATCTTAATTTAAAATCAAGCAAAAAAGATAAAGTAAATGGGATAGAAGTTTATGAAAATGACTACACTCTTAAAAACAATGCTTCAACAGTTGTAAAAGAGTTATGGGTCAATAAAAACAATGCAATTTACAGTATTATTCTTTATGGAAAAAATTCTAATGTTATAGACATAATTAAGAATAATTTAAAGGTAGACAATAAGACATTAACTAAAAAGTTAGTATTTGGAACTGTTGTAATACCAAAATTAGATTATAATTGGAATATAAGGACAGATACTGTAAATGCATATAACAGTGTTTGGCATTATGATAATAGCTATTATCCTGGAGAAAAAGGATCAATGGGTTTATTAGGTCATCATACAACATATTCTAAGCCATTTGAAAATTTACATAAACTTGTAAAAGGAGATAAAACATACATAAATGATTTCTTAACTCAAAAAAGATATACTTATGAAGTGGTTTCAAATGATGATATAAGATATGATTATGAAACAAATGTTATTAAATTTAACAAAAGAGATAAAGAGTTAGTGATGGGTACTTGTTGGCCTCCAAGGTTCACCTCTGCAGAAAGATACTGTCATAGTCAGTTAGTTAGTATTGATGCATTAACATAAACCATAGATTATAGCTATTTCAAAAATTCATTTCAATTCTTTTAATTCATTAATTTAAAAAATGTGGATGTTTGATAGAGGAGTACTCTATAATTTAGAAGTTGGTTAAAAAATGAAATTATCAACAAAATCTAATGAACACAATATTCCAGAATATAGTCTAACTGGAGACTTATTATCATTTTTAACCTGTAATCTCCAATACAGATATCAAAATAAAGGTGCATTACCGCCATCAAGACCATTACAACTTTGGTTTGGAGAATTTATTCATGGAGTCATGGAGGAAGCATACACTCAATGGACACTTAAAAAAACAAAGTTTCCATGGGATTGGTTAAATGATATTAGACCGATTGAGGAAAAAATAGATCAAAGAATGCAGGCAAGAGGATTGTATCCTCCAAACCCACAATATTTTACTCCATATAGAGATGTATCTGAAGAAACATATAATGAAGTTCCTCCAAAAAGGATTATAAGTACAAGGATTGAAAATTCTATTAATCTATGGGGAAAACATTTATTCCCTTTAATGGATTCAGCTGAGGTTTTAATTAAAGGTTTAAGAAAAATGCCTTCAGAAGATGAAATCAACAAGCGTTCAGAGTTTTATTGTGTTAATGGAGTTATAGATGTTATAAGTTCCTTAAAAATAAGTTCTTCGCTTAAAGATAATTTAATCATTGAATATTTAGAAAAAGAAAAATTTTATAATGAAAATCATTTAAACTATGAGGAAGAATATGAAATAATAATAGATTATAAAGGAATGAAAAGACCAAGATATGATGATAAGACATTGGAGAACAAATCTACTTGGAATTATCACGAATGGCAGATATTAACTTATAATTGGCTTAGATCCAGGCAAAATAATTCAAAAAAAATAATAGCTGGGATAATTTTTTACTTAAATGAACTTCTTCCTTCAAACGAGGATTTACTTGTTATAAAAAAAGATATTATTCAGGGTAAAACTGATGTTGAAATAAGTGAAGAGGACAGAGAGTTAATTGAGAACTGGAATGGAAATGAAGAAAATTTTCCTAAACTTTCAGATTCATTTAAGTTAGATAGATCTATTAGAATCGTTGAAATTAATGAGAATAAAACTTATAAAGCTTTAAAGGAATTTGATGAGGTTGTAAAGAACATTGAAAAATCTACATTAAATGAAAGTAAAGGAAAACCAATAAAAAATTCATGGCGAGCTGATGGTGATAACAGAACCTGTGATGCCTGTGATTTTAAAAATTTCTGTAATAAGCAGGATAACAATAATTTTAA
>JAISTD010000028.1 GCA_031272765.1 Candidatus Methanovirga australis
TTTAATATCAGTTTTCTCAAATTCTTCTTCATCAAAAAAATCCATCATCCATTGTATTTTATCTTCAAATTCCTTTCCAACCACTTGCTTCATCAATTTACAAGCTAACTTACTTTCAACCGTTATCAAATCAGTTTTTTTATAATTTTTTTATAGTATAAAGTTCTGAATTTAGATAAAAAATTAATTCGTCTTATTATATTGTGCTCTATCCAATCTTGTTAATATCAGCTTTGATATATGAAAATCCTTTAGGATTTAGAATTTTGTAAATAAGGATATAAATGAATGAATATGGATTAATATGAAATAACATGAGGATATTTATTTTTTTAGAGTATTTTATCAAATAGATAACAATGTAAAAATAATAATGGAGTTTAGTTTTCTTTGGATTTAATTTAACTCCTCTAATAATATTTGGAAAATCTTTATTAGTTTTATTTTGAATATATTGGATACTTACCTCAAAACCATATATCTTTTTCATATAATATGGAACTAAAAATACATCTTTTCCTAAGTGTGCTGATTCAAAGGGGTAAGGAAATATTAATTTAAATTTTTCAGCTCTCTCTCTCTCATTTGATCACTAAATGAATTTTAAAAAGTCGTATATTATCTCAAAGTTTTCTTAGACTAAAATAAATATTGGATTTGATTATAAGTCCTTTATGAAGCCTTTGTTCATCTTTTTTAAAAGGATTGTAGCTATTTCTCTAAGCCACATGCTTTTCTAAGTTTGGATCCTGTAATTTCAATATCTTCTTCACTTTCAATGGCTCGCATTCTATTGAGCATTGGTTGTTTAGATAAGTTTTCTGTAGTCCATTCTTTGGTAAACTTGCCTTTTTGGATTTCATTTAAGATTTTTTTCATTTCTTTCTTGGATTTTTGATTGATGACTCTTTCTCTTCTACTTAATCCACCAAACTCAGCAGTGTTACTTACATCATTCCACATTCCAGCAAAACCTTTTTCATAAATTAAATCAACAATTAGTTTTACTTCGTGGCAGGTTTCAAAGTAAGCTATTTCTTTTTGATAGCCTGCTTCTACTAAGGTTGTAAATCCAGATTTGATTAATTCTGTAATTCCTCCACATAAAACTGCTTGTTCTCCAAATAAATCTGTTTCAGTTTCTTCTCTAAAACTTGTTTCAAGTATACCTGCTCTTGATAATCCACAAGCTTTACCCATTGATAAAGCTATTTGTTTAGCATCTCCAGTTGCATCTTGTTCAACAGCTACAAGTCCAGGAATTCCAAAACCTTCAATATATGTTCTTCTAACCATTGAACCAGGTCCTTTTGGAGCAATCATGGTTATATTAACATATTTTGGAACTTTTATGTATCCAAAATGTATATTGTATCCATGTGAAAATGAAACTGTGTTTCCATCTTTAAGGTAAGGAGCAACAAACTTTTCATAAATATCTCCTTGGATTTCATCAGGCAACAGAAAATGAATAATGTCCGCTTCTTTTGCTGCTTCCTCAATAGTTTTAACAGTCATTCCATCATCAATAGCTTTTTGCCATGACTCCCCACCTTCTCTAAGTCCAAGAATAACATTCAGTCCACTATCTGCCATATTTCTTGACTGTCCTCTTCCTTGACTGCCATAACCCAAAACAGCTATTGTCTTATTTGCAAGTATTTTTGTGTCTATATCTTTATCATAATACATTTTCATATTAATTTCTCTCCTTCATTATATTTTATTTCTTCTATTATTTACTTATTCTCCTATTATTTACTTATTTATCATAATATTATAAAAATGAAATATATTACTATTGCAAATTTATTTCTTTAATTTTAAATAAACTTTTTGGCATTTAATGTAATAAAAAAAAAATTATTGGTATTAATCTTATCTTAAATTATAAATTAATTATTAATATTACAAAATCGAAGATTTTTATTATTTATAAAATCAGAGATTTTATAAATAATAAGTTTATTTTATTAAATTAATTCTAATAAGATTATTTATAAAAAAATAATATATTCTATTTAATTAAAATGAAATTTAAGAATTTTAATCAATTAAAAAAATTAACAGAATTATATTTTTTGGAACTCAAGTATTTAATTTGCAAAACATTACAAATTTAATTCACAAAACATTACAATATATTTAATCAGTAAAATATTATATAGAATCATTAATAATAATTTTAATTTATTTAATTATATAATTTATTAATATTAGAAGAATCTTTTAAAAAGTTATATTTTAAAAATTCATCAAAAGTTATTTTGAAAAAATATGGTACATTTACATTAGTAAGTTAATAGAATACATAGTATGGAATGATAAAATGAAGTTAAATTGTTTTTGTAAAAGAAATAAGTTATTAAAAGTGTTTTTAGAAACGAACCACGATAACTTCAACAAACAACCTAAAAATGAGTGCGATAAATTAAAATTAAAGTTAAATAATTTTTTAAATGGTGAAAAAGTAAATTTTAAAGAAAATATCGATTGGAATTTATTGAACCTAACTGAATTTCAGAAAAAAGTATTGTTTGAAACATATAAGATACCTTATGGTGAAGTAAGAACCTATAAAGAAATAGCTGAAGAATTTGATTCCAAAGCATATAGAGCAGTTGGAAATGCTTTAAATAAGAACCCAATAGCTATTGCAATTCCGTGCCATAGAGTAATTGGTTCAAATAATTCATTAACTGGTTTTGGATTAGGATTAGAACTTAAAAAACAGTTGTTAATCAATGAAGGACATAAAATAGTAAATGATAAATTAATTTTTTAGTAAGATAGACAATTAATAGTTAAGTTTACTAAATTAAATGATAATTATTACTTGGTGTGATAAATGGAATATGAATTCAAAGAAGAAAAAAATTGTTATGGGACTAATCTTTGAAAGTGAATTTTGGAAGTTTATTTAGTCAATTATTGTTTAGTCAAAATATTATTTAATCAACTATATACAATAATCCATTTTACAAGAAATCATTAAATGAAATATAATAAAAAATTTATTAATAGGAGTTTAAATAAAAATAAGAGTATATGAAAATTGAAAACATATTGTTTGCTGGTGAAACATTATTTAAAAATTTGCATGTTTTTGATCCAGATTATATGCCCTCAACTTATAACTTTAGAGAAGAGCAAATGGAAGGTTTAGCAATTTCAATAAGACCAATATTTAGAAATTCAAGACCCATAAATACTGTTATTTTAGGGCAGTGTGCTACTGGTAAAACAACGGCTGTTAAAAAGATATTTGAAATGGTTAAAGAAAACAAAGATGATGTGGTTTGTTGCTATATTAATTGTCAACTCCACAATACAATATATAGTATATTTTCTAAAATTCATAAAGAGGTTGCTGGAATTGAACCTCCTGTTTCTGGATTATCTATTACAAAACTGTATCAGATGATTATTGAACGGCTGAAAAAGAAAAAACTTAATTTAATAGTTGCTTTTGATGATATTAATTATTTATTAAATGAAGTGGATATTAATAAGATTTTTTATGATTTATTAAGAGTTAATGAAGAGTATGATGGTGTTAAAACTGGAGTGTTTGCGATATTATCAGATATTGAGTTCAGATTTAAATTAGAGAAAAATGTGAGCACTGTTTTTTCTCCTCATGAAATTCTATTTCCACCATATTCTTACAATGAAATTTATGATATTCTTTTAGATAGAGTTAAATCTGGTTTTTATCCAAATGTTATCTCTGATGAATTAATTGATGAGATAACTAATTATACATTTGAAAATGGTGATTTAAGGGTCGGTATTAATCTTTTAAAGATTGTTGGAAACATTGCAGAATCTAATGGTAGTAGATCCATTAATGAGGAACATGTTGATGAAGCAATATCTAAAAGTGTTTCTTTCAACTTAAAACAGAGTTTAAAATCTTTAAGTGAGGAGGAAAAGGAACTTGTAAGGTTAATATCTAAAGAAGATAAAGTTTTCAATGCTAAAGAGCTTTTCAATGATTTTAATGAAAAAACAGGGTTAAAATATCATAAATTCAATACTATTTTAAATAAATTGGAATTTTTGAGAATAATTGATATTAAATTCACTGGTAAAGGAACAAGAGGCAATTCAAGGCAAGTTATTTTAAGATTTAATACGAATGATATAAATAAATGCCAGTTATAAGTTAAGTTTTAAAAAATGTAATAATAAAAAGCATGGACTCTAATTAGAGTCCATAATTAAATCAATACCTATTTTTTTTAATCAACTATTCCTTCACTTGTGATTTTAAATACACATTCTCCTTCTGGAAGATGTGGACTGTCAACAAGTCTTGCTATTCTTTTACCTGCCAGACCTTTTTTAAGCCAAATTCTGTAAGTTGAAGCATGGCCTAACACATGCCCACCGATTGCTTTTGTTGGACTTCCAAAGAAAGCATCAGGTCTTGCTTGAACCTGATTTGTTAAGAAAACAGCTACATTATATGTTGTAGCTATGTTTTGAAGTGTGTGTAAATGTTGATTTAATTTTTGTTGTCTTGTTGCTAAAGATTCCCTTCCTATGTACTCTGCTCTGAAATGAGCCATTAAAGAATCAACAATAACTAATTTAATATTGGTTCCACTTTGAATAAGTTCATTTATTTTTTCAGCCATTAGCATTTGGTGTGATGAGTTAAATGCCCTTGCAATATGAATTTTTTGTAGTGTGTCTTGGGGATCAAGTTCAAATGCAGCAGAGATTTGTTCTATTCTTTCAGGACGGAAAGTATTTTCAGTGTCAATGAATACACATTCCCCATCCAAACCACCATCATTCTCAGGTAATTGGATTGTAACAGCTAATTCATGAGAAATTTGACTTTTACCAGAACCAAATTCACCGAATACTTCAGTAATTGATTGAGTTTCAATTCCTCCACCGATTAATTCATTGAAAGCTTTACTTCCAACATTTATTCTTCCCACTTCTTTTCGGCGTTCCATAACATCAAAAGCTGTTTCAAAATCTATTTGTTCAGCTTTTCTTGCAGCTTCAATCACTTTTTCAGCTACACCTTCACCTATTTCTGCTTTAACAGCTAATTCTTTTGCAGTTGCAGTTGCTAATCTCATCATATCTGCAAATCCAGCTTCTCTTAATTTTTGTGCTGTTTTTTCACCAACACTCGGCAAATCTTCAAGTTCAACCATAATAACATTTCCTTTATTTTTTTTATATAATTTTTAGATAATTTAAAGTTTCTTAGATATAATTTTCTTTGGCTTTAATCTAATTTCTTCGTTGTAGTCGTCAAAATCAACATCAGCAATTAAAGTTAATTCTAAACCAATTAAATCCTCAGTTTTCTCTTCTAATCCATTGTCCTCATTCATATTTTTAATTTCGTCTTTAGTCATTTCAAGTAAATTTTCGGCTAAATATGAGAAGAATGTGGCAGAAATATCACCAGTATCGTCTTCAATCCTTAAAGGTAGCATTAAAAGATAATTTGGTTCATCAAAATCATCACCACAATAATCACAAGCATATTCATCATCTATCTGTTCAAGACGATTATTACAGCTTGGACACCTTGGTAAAAGTAATCTGTCTCCAGTAACCTCAGATATTTTACCAGTGATTTTTATATTTTTATCATCATCCTCTAAGTCTCCAATGTTTTTGGAAACATAAATCTTTTCTTCAAGTTCTTCATAAGATGGGAGCTCATTTAAATCTCCTTCACTAACTTTTGAAACCTTCGAATTACTACCAACACTTAATTCTAATTGATCATTTCTAAAGGTTACTCGAGGATTTTCAATTTTTATAGGATCCCCTATCTCATAAGCTATTTCTGCTTTATCATCCCAGAATGAAGCTTTAATCGTCCCAGTTTCATCACCTAAATCAATTGATCTTACTAAACCAATATTACCATCCTGTCTTTCAAATTCATTTGGTTCTTGAAGGTCAAATATTCTTGCTATTACTCTAACATATGTATCATCTTCATCTAAGTCTTCAATTTTTTTGGTTGTGTATATTTTATCTTCAAGTTCACTGAAGCTTGGTAAATCCTCAACATCACTTTCTCTGCATTGAATAACTCTTGAAGTTTTACCCACATTTAGTTCTACACTGAATAATCCCAATCTTGTTTTTGCATTTTCAATTAAGACAGGTGTTCCTGGTAGAAGATTTGAATTTGCTTTATCATCCCAAAATGATACTCGAACAACACCAGTTTCATCAGCCAAATCTCCAGATCTAACTATACCTGGTGATCCATCTTCTCTTTGAAACTCCCTTGGATCGTTAACATTGATTATTCTTCCAAGAACATCAACTTCTAAACCATCATCTTCATAATCTTGGACCTGTTCTATTTTGATTGGACCAAGTTGATTTTTATACTCTTTTAAAACATCTATTAAAGCTGTATCTTCAGATGGATCTTTAACTAATCTGGTATTCCAATTTGTATTAACTTTGTAACCAGATGACGAATATTCATCGAATTCTATGTTTGCTCCTTTAACTTCTATAATATCTCCTTTATTTAAGTCTAACTTGGTGTCATCACCCCATAGAGTAATTCTTATATCTCCAGTGTCATCCTTAATTTCAATTGACTTGACATAACCTGTAGAACCATCTGCTCTTTCAAAAGATATTGTATCATGAATTTTAGTAACTATACCTAATAAGTTAACATTTTTTAATTCACGTGCTTCAGCTATTTTAGTTATTGTATCTTCAAACTCAGGAACATCAAAATCTCCTTTAACAATTCTACCATCCCAATGAGAAAGAGATATTTCTCCATTCCTCTCTCTTGCTTGTGCAGATAAAATTTTAATTGCATCTCCTTCATTTAGATCTAACTCATCAACAAGTTCAACATCATTGTTCCATAATGTGTATGTTACTTCTCCAGTTTTATCTTTAAGTTCAAAAGATCGGACTTTACCTTCTTTACCATTTTTATCAAAGGTTCTTGCAGATGTGATTCTAATAATTCTACCTATTAAGTTAACCTTCTCATCAGGATTTATATCACTGATTGGAGTGATAATCTCTTTATACTCTGGTAAATAGACGTATTTACTACTATCTAAAACTTCTATTGACGAACGTGGTTGTAGATGAAGTTCTAAATTTGAGTTATAACCATCTTTTACATCTCCTTCATTAACTTTAACTACATCTCCTTCTTTAATGTTTTTCAATAGTTTAATATTTTCTGTCCACAAAACAACTCTTATTTCACCAGTGTCATCAACTAAACTGATATTAGCAAGTTTACCTTCTTTTCCTTTTCTTGTTGTAAATTTTTTAGGATTTGAAATCCCCATTATTCTACCAACAATTGAAATTTTTGCACCAGATTCTAATTTGGAGATTTTATCCATACAATTTTCTTTTTTGTCAGATTTCATCTCATTTTCTTCATCGATGAAGCTACCTACAATCATTCTTGCAATGTCAATCTCATTCATAAAACTTACATCAGCATATTCATTTTTCATAGCTTCTAACTTCTTTAAAAATTCTTCTTCGCTTATTTTATCAGCGATTTTTTTATATTCTTCATTTATTTTTGGTTCCATATTAAAACCCTCATTATTATTAATTATTTGTTTAAATGTTTTTATTTATATTAATTTGGATAGAGCATTTCAAAACTAATCAAAAATTTTTAGCTTTAAGCTTATCTAAATTAATTTCAAAATATTATATATTCAATTTATTTATAAAATACTAAAATAATGGCTAAAAATAACGGATTGAGCAATGAAAACACAATGATAAAACAATAGAATATCTCATTATTTATTATTAAATATTTTATTCCATATTTTTTTATTATTAGCATTGTATTTTTTGTTATATTATATAGCTGTATTTGTTTTATTAGCTGTATTTGTTAATTTTTATAATATCTATGAACATACATTAAAATATTTTATATAAAAATTTGAGTATTAATTTTAAATAGGACTAATTTAAATATATAAAACCTCTTTATAATCAATGATTTACAATAATTTAATGATTTTACAATCATTTATAATAATCCAATTTATAATTATCCTATTATTTTAATACAAAATTAAATTTTTATAATAATTAATTTTAATAAACTACTATATAAACATTATTACAAAAACTTAAAAATTTATGTACTTATGATTATTATATGCTCAGATATTAATAAAAATTTCAATGATAAAAATTAATATATATTTAATTATATAATAATAATCAACTCATATAATATTAAAATTTAATGTTTATAATATCTAATTTTAATAACTTGTTGATAATTTAATAACTTGTTGATAAAAACAATATTTAACAGGATGAAAAAATGAATTCGACTTTAATAAGAAACATAACACTTATTGGTACTGTTAATAGAGAAGTGAAAGAAAATACTTCAATAGTTATTGAAAATGGGAAAATAAAAGAAATTGGTGAAGACTTATCTAAAAATCCATCAAATTATTCTCAAATCATAGATTGTGAAGACGGATTTTTAATGCCTGGATTTATTGATGCACATGTTCATCTAATGGCTAATGGATTTCGCAATGAAGATAATATGAATGATCCTCTTTCATACTATTTTTATAAAGGATTAAATGCTGCTAAATTAACATTAGAAGCTGGTGTGACAACAGTGAGGGATTGTGGATTATCTGATTATGGATTTAAATTAGCAGCAAAGGATAAACTATTTCCTTCCCCAAAACTTCAAATATCTGTAATGCCTCTTTCAATAACTGGAGGTCATTTTGATATTACATTAAAATCTGGGCACGATATGATAGTTAAATACCCTGGATTTCCACACCCTATCTGTAATGGTGTTGAAGGAGCAATAGCTAAAACAAGAGAAGTTGCAAGGGCTGGAGCTGATTTTATAAAAGTTATGGCAACTGGTGGAACTACTAGTGCAAACGATAAAACAGATGATATCCAATTTAATATTAAAGAACTTAAAGCTATTGTTAGTGAAGCAAATCGTCTTGACAGAAAGGTTGCTACTCATTGTCACGGTTATGGTGGGTTAGAACTTTCAATCAAATCTAATGTTCATTCAATTGAACATGGAACATCCGTAGATAAGAAAAATGCTAAATTAATGGTCAAAAAAGATATATTCTTAATTCCAACTTTTTCAGTGATGAAAAACCAAGAGATAGCTGCTAAAAACCATCTTTTAGCAGAGAATAAAATTGAAGGTACATTAAAATTAGTTAAAATCCACGGTGAAAATATTGAAATAGCTTACAATCAAGGTGTGAAAATAGCTATGGGAACAGATAGTGGTGTTCAGGAACACGGAAATAATTTAGGTGAGTTAAGATATTTTGTAAAAATGGGAATGTCTCCTTTTGAAGCTATTATGGCTGGAACTTTAAACAGTGCTAAATGTTTATGTTTGGAGGATGAAATTGGCTCAATTGAACCTGGAAAATCCGCAGATTTAGTTTTCACTAAAAAAAATCCTCTTGATAAAATTTCAGTTTTAGAAGACAAAAACAATATTTTAATGGTTTTCCAAGATGGAGAGCTTGTTAAAAATAAATATTATTAATTAAATAAATGATATATGCTTTTTTGCATTTTTTTATAAATGTAAAGTAATTCTTTAAAAATAGATTTGATTATTTTTAAAAAAGAAGTCTTGATGAGCTTTATTTTGAACAAAGTGAGAAACTTAGGAACCGAAGTTTCCGTTTTAAAAGTTTCTTCTAAATAGTAAAGGTTATTATAAATAGTAATCTATCATAAACAGGTGTTATAGTATGGATGTTGAGAAAAAATATTTTTCTAATATAAGTTTTAGAGAGAGAGCCATTTTTGAAGGAGCTATTAGTATGGCTGCTTTGTTTCACCAGTTTATTGGAACCCCAATTAACAAAAAAACTGCTGAAAGTTTAGAAATAGCTATTTCAAATTCACTTCAACTACAACCAGCCATTGAAAAAGTTGATGTTTCAATTGATATAGATAAGATTAAACAATCAAACACAAAATTTAACTATGTTTCATTATCTGGAGATATGCTAAATGTTAGAATTCATTCTAAAATCAATGATTTAATAGCTATTATAAGAATGGAGTTTATTGAAGAGTTAAATTATCCTTTAATGTATGTTGAAGACGTAATTGAGGATGAATAATTTTTATAAAAAAAATAATATTATCTGAGTCTGTTGCACGAGGTGATGATAAAAAAGATATAGATATTCTCTATTATAACTTCAAATATTGATGATGATTTAAACATTGAAAATATATTTATCATGAAAAAAAGATGGTGTTTTAATTGGATAAAAGGAGAGAAAAATAAATGAATGAAATTTTACTTTCATCAACCAACACATTGGACAATAAAGAAATATTTGAATATCATGGTTTAGTAACTGGAGAATCATTATTAGGTTCCAATGTATATAAAGATCTATTTTCTGGAGTTCGTGATGTTGTTGGAGGACGAACATCCAAATATGAGAAAGAAATTCAGAAAGCAAGAAACTTAGCTATTGAAAGTATGGTCAATAAAGCAAAAGAGTTGAATGCCAATGGAATAATAGGAATAAAAATATCTTATAACAACCTTGGTGGAACAATGGGAAACACCATACTTGTAACTGCTTATGGAACTGCCATTAGTTTTAAATAATAATTAGAGTTCTGGACTTTGAATAAAAATCAGATCATGATAAAAACTTATTTAGTATATTTTAATCTCATATTCATACTATTTTCTAAAAGTACAATTAAATATGTTCGTTTAAACCAAAATATTTGATTTTGAGATTTGGCACAACTAATAACTAACTAATTAACCTCCATTAAACAAGCAAAAATTAAATTATATTAAAAATCTTTAAAACAGAATTTAATTTCTAATTATATTTATTTAAATTTTTAAACGATTAAAAATTTGAATTTAAAAAAATAATAAAATGATAAATAGTTATTAATGAAATAAAGTATTTTAAAACTTTTTTAGAATTTCTTAATTTTTCATGGGATGTATACAGTTTTATTAGACTTAAGCATAATATGAGATTTAAGTTTAATGATTAATTATTTTGTACTTTTAGGTTTCAATATGTTTCACATATACTGTAAGCTAAAATAAATGTTATCACTCCTTGAAAATTTGCTTAACTTCTATCACCTAATAATAATTATTCTATTTAATTATCTTAATAATTACAGATAAAAATATTTAGCAAAATATTAAAAATTACTGAAAATCAAAGATTTTCATGATTACAAAAATCAAAAGATTTTTGGTAAATTACATGAAAAATTGTAATAATAATTATATACTAAATAATAAGAATAATTGTGTGAAAAAATAAGAAAACAAAGAAATAGGAGATTACTGAAAGTTTAAATATCTAATCTAAATACTTAAATCCATTAGGAAAATAGTTGCTAATAAAAGAATAAAAAAATAATTTGAACAAAGATGCTTGGTCACAAACCATATTTTCAAACTTTGCCATATTTTCAGTTAAAATCGTTTTAAATTTAGTATAAACCTTAATTCTATTTAGTAAAATAAGGATTATTAAATTAAAATTTTAGATTTAAAGACTAAATTTATTTTTAAATCGAATTTAAAAAAAGTTGAATTTTCATTGAAAACTATGTATTTTTAACCGTGTCCCATCTTCTTACAATAATAATAAAATGAAAAATTGTTAAGTTGACAGGAATGACTGATAATAAATAACAAATAAAGATAATTTAGGAAAACCAGACAAAAATCCCCAATTTATCATCTTTATCGTGTTAATTTCTTCCTTTTTTTATAAACATTGACCCATCTTGAAGAATATTCTATTTTTTCCTATAATAATAAACTCCACCAACAATAGCAAGCACCAAAGCTACTAAAGGAACAGCACTCGGAACAGCACTCAAAGACAAACCATCACCAAATCTATCCAAACCACCATCACCAATAACATCATTATCAGTACTATTAGTAGAATTAGTACTATTATCATGATCAACAGCAGTAATATCTACACTGGAACTACTGGCTAAATTATTTTCATAATTATTAATGATGAGTGATGCAGTATTTTTGATAGTGCCTGTTTGTTTAACTTTACAAACTATATTCAAAGTAGCACTCTCACCACTACTCAACAAAGGAATATTCCATAAATATGGAATAGTATCACCACCAGAATTATTACTATCACTACTAACAAACTCTAACGAACCAGGTAAAGTATCATTGACTTTAATACTTGTAACAGGATTCGATCCAAGATTTTCAACATAGATATTGTAATGGATTAAATCACCAACATAAACATTAGTTGCATTAACCGCCTTATGGATAAAAAGACTCGTATCTTCTTTATCTGCAAGAAGTAGTCTACCTTCATCGAAAGTCATGTATATCCAATCAGTTATAAGTGCGAAACCAGGTTGATTCCAAAATTGAAAACCATCCATAACACTCCTGTTAACTAAGTCAATTGTATCTTGGGTATAACCTAACTCGGTTAAATTGAACTACTACGGACTATGGAGTCCGTAGATTCGAATTCTCAGAACTCCTAAGAGCCCGTTCTTCTTATGAAGTTAGTTCCTAACTCCAAACTTAAATTGCAAAACTATTTCTAACCACACCTTTCCTGGAACCATAAGTAAACTGCATCTCATCATGATAATAAGCTTTCCTCAAACTCCAAGTTAAATCCCCATACAAATCCAGATCCGCTTGATTAAACATAGTAATAATCAAGAATTTAACACCAGGATATGAATGACCATACACAATATGATATATTGCAATCGGATGATACAAATAATTAGGTTGGAATTTTTTCTCATGACCATCACCAGCAGCCACATCTTTATCCCACATAACTTCTCCTGTAGATAAATCCACTATCTTAAAATTATGCACTAATCTCCAATCTCCATCTATACTGATTTTAAATGGTTTATCTGGATTTATATCCGCACTTGAAATGGTAGCCATCCCTAAAAATAGGGACAACACCATCACACTTATTAACACTTTATTATTCATACTATACACACTCTCCTTGAAAAAAAAATTTATATTTAATATATAATATAATTATACACACTCACAAAACAATTATACATCGTAGCTAAATTACTCATAGCACTTAACAATTCATTGGCACAATAACCTACAGCACTTCCAATACCAATCATAACACCTCCTATGATAGTTAAAAGAGTGCCCACAGCTAATAAAACCTGTTTACCAAAAGGCAGACAACCTACGATACCAAAAATAGCTCCTAAACCAACGAAAAAACCACCAAAACCTGCTAAATATCCAGCATAAGCAGGGATTTGTCTAGATTGTAATTGTTCATAGATAGGTTCATATTCATTGAATCCACCCATATAAATCACAGTGGAATTGTCAGTGAGATTATTTTCTTTAAAATAATCATTACCCATAAAACATTCCTTAGTAACCATATATAAATCATATGAATTATTATCATAAGGAATACAAAATTTAATTATTAAATTATCTTTGTAATCTTTAATTAAATCCTTAACCTCTTTCAGTGTATGATTATTAATATTTTTATCATTTTCCTTCATAGGTTTATCAATTTCATTAGATTGTTTTGGTTTTATTAAAGTATCATGATTTGCTTTAAAAGTAGGTTCATGATTTGCTTTAAAAGTATGTTTATGCGAAATCGTAAAATGCCCTTTATAATCTCTAAAAGTAAAACTATTCCCTTCAATTTTATAATAAATTATTGCAGAACAACAGTCCAGTGAAAGTCCATATTCCGGAATAAATTGAAATCGTAAACATTTTGCTCCACAATATTGTACTCTTTCACAATAAACACTATAAAATACAGGTTTAGTATCCCAAGAAAACTGATATTCAACCGTAATTTCATAAATAGCCCCAGGATACCTACCCCCACAATCTCTAATTTTATATAAATCACCATTTTTAATAGCTGCATCAAGAAAAGTTTTTATTTGAGCATCATCACAGTTATTTAATCTAAAAAAATCTCCATCGACACAACAAGTAGTAGCTGGTTTAGGTTTAGTAGATGGGGTAGGTGTATCTGGTGGTGGGGTAGGTGTATCTTCAACAAAGAAACTTTCTGGTCTTGATGGTGTGATTGGTTCGACCACTGGTTCTATTCCTCCTGATCCTGATGGAATAATATCACTTTGAACGCTTCCATATTTGGCAGTTGGTTTACTGCAAGATGTGCATAATCCTTTAGCACCCATAGCTAAACCCACACCTAAAATAACACCTCCAAGACTTTCAAAAACTAAAGAAAAAACAGCCATATTATAATGAGTCGTATCTATTTGATGGAAAGTTTTATTCAAACCCAGAATACCATTTAACAAACAACTCAAATCAGCTATAACAGCTTCTTCCTCTTCACCTTTAACATACATATCATAATAAATACCTGTATTCTGTAAATCACGGGCATAATCATTCATAGCTTGCTTACAACGTTCTCCATAATCTTCCCAAGGACCAGTGGAAACATAACTATTGTCAAGACAAAATAGTTGCATGACTTTATATGGTATGTAATATAATATATTATAACATGAAGCATAAAAAATTTAGTCTTAGTGATGAAGATAAAAAGAATTTAGAAGAGCT
>JAISTD010000059.1 GCA_031272765.1 Candidatus Methanovirga australis
TGTAGCTGTTGCAGGTACTATTAGTCCTGTAATAGTTATCAACAACATCAAAGAAAAGATTATTTTCTTAAAATTCATAATTTCATCTCCTTTACTAAAAATATCTTTTATTAATATTCTTTTTATTATCATTCTTTTTATTAATATTCTTTTTATTATTATTTAAATTTAAAGTTGATATTTGGATATAAATTAATCCTTTATTTACTCCATTAAAATAACCCATAGATTAAAGTAAAATGGGTCTTTTTGTATATTACTTTACCTTGGTTATTATAGGCATAAATGCTTCCTTTAACTCCATTTTTAAAGATTGTTTTTGTTTTAAATTCAAAATAAATATCTGCGGTATATTTACCATTTTTTTTATTATATCTAAGTTCCCATCCATTTTTTGGTTTTTTAATTACTTTAAGTTTTTTATACTTTCCATTTTCCTGGATTTTTAAAACAATTTTAGAAATTTTATTTAATTTTTTTTCCAATTTTTTCTTAGAACTAGAATAATATGTTTGATTCTTATTTTTAGACTTTACTAAATATATACTTCCTTGAAATTCGTCATAAATTATTTTTCCATCTTTACATAAGAGGAAACCATAAATTCCATTGTAACTTGCACCTGACGCAGCTGTTGCAGGTACTATTAGTCCTGTAATAGTTATCAACAACAGTAAACAAAAGATTATTTTCTTAAAATTCATAATTTTCATCTCACTAATTTTTATTTCATCTACTAATTATTATTCATTGACTAATTTTATTTCATGAATATCGATATATTTTAATAATAGGTTAATTCAAAATTAGTCTTTTTATATAATAGTTTACCATTACTATTATATGCATAAAGGCTTCCTTTTACTCCAATATTAAGATATTCTTTATATTTAAATTCCTTTCTAATTTCTGCAGCATATTTACCAGTTTTTATTAATTTACCATTTTTGTATTTATATTGAGGATAGTATATAAGTTTCCATCCTTTTTTTGGTTTTTTAAACACTTTAATCCTTTTATACTTTCCATTTTTCTTAATCATTAAAACAATCTTAGAAACTTTATTTAATTTTGCTTTCAATTTTTTTTTAGAACTAGAATAATATCCTTCTTTTTTATTATTGGTCTTTACAAAGTCTATTCCAGCTACAATGGTTACTTTATTTTTCACTTCTTTACCATTATGAAATATAAGGTTGAAACCATAAAATCCATTGTAACTTGCACCTGATGCAGCTGTTGCAGGAACTATTAGTCCCGTAATAGTAATCAACAACATCAAACAAAACATTATTTTCTTAAAATCCATAATGAATCTCCTTTAATATTTTTCATAGAATAGCTAAAATATAGATTAATTATTAAAATATAAAATATAAAATACATTTATAAAATACATTTATAAAATACATTTATAAAATATAGAAAGTATAAAATAATGATTTTTTCCAGAAAAAATTTTGGCTAAACTATAATAATTATTATTGTTAATACTCATATATATACATATATGTTTAAAATAAATATTATATAAAAATTATATTTGGAATAGTAGATGAAAACTATTGAATTGATTTTTATTTAAGAAATAAATTTTTCAAGTGTTTTTTAAAATAAGAATTATAAGAAATATTAAATTAAATTAAATTAAGCCAAGGGAAGAATTATTAAAAAATATTCCTTATTATGTAATATTCCTTATTATATTAATAAATAAATAGAATATTAAATGTAATAGACTTTCAATTCATTGCTGAATCTATTTTCGGTATGTATAGATAAAAAATTCCTCCAAATATTATTGGAATTAATCCTAATACTATGAAAAACATGATTTCATTGCCAACAAAAAATTTGACGATTTGTGAATTCAGGGCTAGTCCAACACTATTAGTCATATACCATAAGGCTAATAATCTTGATTTAGACAAATTTGGAGCTATTTTATATGTTGCAGATAATCCAATTGGAGATATTAAAAGTTCAGAAACCACAATCAAAAAGTAAGATAAGAATAACCATACAACACTAATTTTAACATTTAAACCTCCACTTAACAATGGAAAGGCCATTACAATCAAGGATATTCCAATGAATATTAATCCATAGAAAAATTTTTTTGAGGTTGAAGGTTGTTTGTTTCCAAGTTTTAACCATAAATAAGCAAAGATTGGACTTAACAACATAATAAACAAAGGATTTATCGATGCTATCCAAGAGGTAGGAATCCAATATAATTCAACATGAGTGTGAGCAAATGTTAAAAATATTACATTACTTAGTTCTTGAATTTCCCAAAATATAACGGCAGCAATGAATAAAGGAATATAATATAAGACAGCCCTATATTCCTTTTTTGTCAACTTTTTAGACCTTAATATTGAGTAAAAAAGATAAATTGGTAGGATTGTTATGATTGCACTTATTATAAGTATTATATTATCAATATTAAGACAATTAAAATAACTCATTAAAAGAAAAATAAATCCAAAACCAAGAACAGTTAAAGTAATTTTTGTATATAATGATTTATACTCAGTATTTTTAATCATATCTGGAGCTTTAAATGAGCTGTCTTTAAATGACCCTTTATCAATAAAATAAAAAGTTATTAAACCTATAAACATCCCTATTCCAGCTAATCCAAATCCATAATGAAAGTTATATTCCATTCCAAACCATCCAGTCAAGAATGGTGCAATGAAAGCACCTAAATTAATTCCAAAATAGTACAATGAAAATGCAGAATCACGAAGATGATTTTGTTTATCATATAACTCTCCAACCATCTTAGGAATATTTGGTTTAAGAAGTCCAGTACCTAAAATAATTAACAACAATCCTAAAAATAATCCATACAATCCATAAAGCAAACTTAAGGAAATATGTCCAAACATTATTAAAATGCCACCAAAGAAAACAGACTTATATGAACCTAAAAAACGATCACTTACATATCCTCCAAAGACTCCTAACAAATATATTAATGCACCATATATAGAGACTATTGATAATGCTGTGGTTTCTGAAA
>JAISTD010000081.1 GCA_031272765.1 Candidatus Methanovirga australis
TAGTTAATATATGTGAGTTTCATAATTTATAAATATATACTTATCAAAATATGCTATTTTTTCTGAAAGAAAATTAGAAGACAAAGTCTTTGTTTTTGATAGGTTAATAGAAACTCTCAGAAGAAAATAAAAATAAAAAAAATGAGTTGATAAAAATGATTGTAAAAAATAAAATTTTAATGTTTGGAATAATAGGCTTGTGTTGCCTATTAGGTTGTGGTTTTGTATCAGCCAAAACAACCTATAATAATAGTGCAATTGATACATCAGAAACTGAAAACGGGTGGGGTGGGACTTTTGCAGCATCCTATAATGCTGAAAATTTCATGTTGACTTTGTCTCTCAAAGACATTAACGGCAATTTAGGCAATGGTACCTATTGTTATATTGCACTATTATTTCTCAATGGTACGATGGTAAAAGAGGGTTATCTATGTGATCCTAAATTATTAGGACAAGACATGGACCCTATATCTTACAATTTAACTAGTTTTTGGGATGAGACTGCGATTTCCACCTCCAATGTCACTATGCAATTGGGTATAGTTGGTGCCTGGGGGGGAGAAGGAGGAGATCACAACTACTTAGGAAATGGTAAAACTATGTTTTTGGCTGAAGATAAAGGTCCTGAACCTACTCCTGGTCCTACTCCTGGTCCTACTCCTGGTCTGGATAATAATTCTAACATGACTCCGACTGAAAATAATGGTATTCCTTTAGGAAGAACGGGCATACCAATAGCAGTGGGTATTATTGGCGTTTTAGCAGTTCATATAAGTAAATTTTTATAATTTAAAAACTCTAATGATGTCTATAGGATTAACAGACCACATATGGTCTTTAAAAGAGCTACTAACATATCCTTATCACAAAAACATCAGCATATAAAAGGGTCAGTATCAAAATTTACACCCTCTTCTAAACTAAAACTTTAAATATAAAGAACTCAATATATTTTATTTTATTATCAATTTTATTACTTCTGTTAATAAATTTCATTAATAATAATATTTCAACATACATTTTAAACTATTTAGATATTATTTTTAAAATATATCATTTCGAATATATTAGTAAATGAATTTATAAATTAATTTAATAAATTAAACTTAGTAATAAAGAAATAATAATTATTATCCTATTGTATTGTACAGATGATATACTATCTAATTTAAAGGAGGAATATGATGGCACGATTTGAGGAAGCTGAGAATAGAATTTTTAAGGTCAAAATTTGTTTAAAATGTAATGCTCGTAATCCTGCAAGAGCAAAAACTTGTAGAAAATGTGGTTACAAAGGTTTAAGATTTAAAGCTAAAGAAGCAAGAGGATAATCTTATTTAATTATTTAAACTTATTTTTATTCTAAAATATTTTATTCTCAGAATTTCTGATAAATAGTAAAAACATTAGAAAAAAAAAATGTTATATAAATAAAATAAATATTTAATTCATTGTATTCTTAAATTAATAACATTTAACAGATAATATTCTATTTCATGAATAATTATGTTAAACTTTTACTCCTGTTTTTTTTTTATTGATTAATGAAATTAAATATTATTACACATAAAATTTATCAGTGATAAATATGTTTAGAGTAGAGGAACAGATTAGAGAAATATTGAAAAGTCGTAAGGTGCATTTTACTTTAATTGATCCAGATGAACAGAGTCCTGAATCTGCAGTTGAAATAGCTAAAGCAGCTATTAAAGGTGGAACTGATGGGATTATGTTAGGTGGCTCTACTGTTGATTTCAGGCAAATAGATTCAACTGCAAAAGCATTGTCTGAGCATATTGAACATCCAATTATAATATTTCCAGGAAATCCGAGTAATGTAAGTAAGTATGCTGATGCTATTTTTTTTATGAGTTTTCTAAATTCAACTAATCCTTATTGGCTTATTGAAGCACAATCTTTAGGAGCTATCGCTGTTAAAAAAAGTAATATTGAACCTATTCCTTTAGGATATATGGTTGTGGAACCTGGAGGAACTGTTGGTTGGGTTGGAAGTGCGAAACTTGTTCCTCGTAACAAACCAAAGATTCCTGCAACTTATGCGATGGCAGCAGAATATTTAGGTATGAGATTTTTTTATTTGGAAGCTGGTTCTGGTGCAAAGGAACATATTCCAGAAGAGATGGTTAAATACACAAAAGCAAGTGTAGATAATATGATTATCATCGTTGGTGGTGGAATTAGAAACAAGGATAGTGCATATACTTTGGCAATGGCTGGTGCAGATATTATTGTGACTGGGACGGTTGTTGAAGAAACGGATGATGTGGAAGCTAAAATTTTTGAGATTGTATCTGGCATCAGGGCTGTAAAAAAGTAGAATCACAAAAAACTAATTTAAATCATTCAATTTTTGAGGTTTTGAATGCTCAAATCATTGTACAAAGAAGCTATTGAGAGAAAAGATTATATTCAAGGAAGAATTGAGGAGATTAATAGCTTAAATGTAAGTGTTGTTGATGAATGGAAGGATAGATATTTAAATAAGAATAATGAATTTAAAATATCTGCTGGTGATGGAAGTATTCATAAACGAAATCTTTTAGGTTTTGTTTTTTATGCAATAGCTACAGAATCATTAATATATGATAATGGTTCTCTTAATAAAATTGAACATTCTAAAGTAGATATTATTGGAAAAAACGATTCTACTTCTAATCGTTTGAGAAACTATATGGAAATATATGAAATAAAAAATGCTGTTAAAACAATTAAAGAGTTTGATCCTGATTATTATCTCTTTGATGGTTCTATTTTTGGACACTTGATTAGACCAATTTCAATGGAAAAAGATATTCCAGAGGATAAAAGAGTTGAACTTGTAAATTTAAGTAAAGATTTTTTAGATTCTGGATTTAAGGTTAATATACAGACTAATTACTTTAAAAAGAAGTTTGAAGAGGAAATGAGAGAATATAAAAAATATAAACCTATTTTCTATTTGGAGTACATTGAAAAGCTCGTTAGTTTAGCTAAACTATTAAAGAATAAGGAGAAGATAATAGCTATTTCCAAATCATCAAACTCTACAACTTATTTCAATAAAAATTTCCCTGATTTAACTATTTTCAATAGGTTCACTAAGAAGGCAGGTTACAGTATACCCAAATATCATGAGGTTTCCTATTATGTTAAGTATGATTTTCCTATTGAAGATGAATTTTTTAGAAAATTAGTTTTTACAGTATTCTATATTCGTTTAGAGGATAATAAAAATGTTTTAAAAGTTGAACTTCCTTATGAAGCCGATGATAATGATATTAATAATGTCATAACTGTTTTATCAAGATATTCAACTGAAGGTTATCCTTATTTACTTAAAAAAGCTCATAATGATGTTGTTATTAAGAAGAAGGATATGGAGCAACTTTCTCAAATCGTGGGATTTTATGAAAAATCAGGGCGAGAAATGCTAAATTAAAGATATTTTAGTTAAAATAGGTATTAATTGATAAACATTATCTTTATCAGTATGAATATAAAATAATTAATTTTTCATTAAATTCAATTGTATATAGTTTTTTATAAAATAATATTAATTAGAATTATTTAAAAAAATCTAATTGTTTCAAATAATTTATATTTTAAAGCTTAAACTATAGATTTAATAATTGGAGTATAAATAATGGAAGAGTATATAGATGAGTTCGAAAAATTGTTGGAAAAAATAAGTTGTAATGTTGATTATAGTGATATTCGGGCTGCTAAATCAAACAGTACAAATGTAATTATGAAAGATAGTAAAGTTCAAGAAATAAATTCTGGATTAAGTATTGGTGCGAGGATCAGAGTTTTAAAAAATGGTGCATGGGGTTTTGCATATACAAATGACTTAAACAAATTAGAAGAAATATCGCAAACAGCTATTAAACTTGCGAATTCATTATCTGGGGATGTTGAATTAAGTGATGAATATATAGTTAAAGATAAAATTAAAAATAATAGTAAAATAGCTATTGATAATGTTCATATTGAAGATAAAAAAGAGATAATTTCTGAAGCTGATAAAGCAGCAAAAGTTGAAGAGGTTGTAAGTACAACAGTTAATTACTCTGATGCTGAATATGAAAATATATTTATAAGTAGTGAAGGTAGTTCAATTAGCATAAATGAATCAAGAGTAGCAATGTTTTTAAATGCAACAGCCTCATCTGGAACTGTGATACAGTTTGGACATGGTAGCATAGGTGGAGTAGCAGGTTTTGAAGTTCTTAAAAATACAGATATTGAAAAATTTGGAAGAAAAATAGGTGAAAAAGCTTCAAGACTACTAAAAGCAGAACCATCACCATCTGGAAGTTTTAATATTATTGCCGACAATGAATTAACTGGAGTTTTAATTCACGAAGCATTAGGACACGGTGTTGAAGGAGATTTGATACTTCAAAATGATTCTATATTAAAAGGACATTTAGGTAAAAATATAGGTTCTAAAATAGTAAATATATTTGATGATGCAAGTAGAAAAGATGGATTTGGTTACTACCCTTATGATGATGAAGGAGTAAAAACTAAACCAAACCAACTTGTTAAAGATGGGAAACTAATTTCATTATTAAATTCAAGAGAAACAGGGTCTAAATTAAATATGAATTCATCAGGAAATGCAAGATCAGTGATTAATGAACAAACAATTGTTAGAATGAGCAATACATATCTACAACCAGGAGATATGAGCTTTGATGAACTTATAGAAGATATTAAAGATGGAATTTACATTAAAGGCTCAAGAGGTGGACAGGTAGACACTGGGCAAGGAATATTCCAATTTAGTGGAGTTGAATCATTTAAAATAAAAGATGGTGAAATAAAAAACTCTTTAAGAGATGTTTCACTATCTGGAGATATTTTAAATACATTAAAAGAAATTGATGCTGTTGGCTCTGACTTCCAACTAAATGTTGGTTTCTGTGGGAAAGGAGGTCAAACAGTTCCAGTTGGTGATGGAGGACCACATATAAGAATAAAAAGTGCCACTGTCGGTGGATCAAATTATTAACATGATCATAGTCTCCTAAGTTTCTCATTTCATTCGAAACAAAGTTTGATCAAAATTTCCATATTAACTAAATATAAACGAATATTTTTCATTTCTAATCATTTTAAATTTGTACTTTTAATAATCCATTAATAATTTATATTGGATATTAAATTTCTATAAAAATTGCAATGCTGTCAATTTAATAAATTTTATTAAAAATTTATTTGTTATTAAAATCCATCAAAACATTTTAAATTATAAAAATATTAACTTAAATTTTCCATTTAGAAATTTAAATACTTAAGTTTATAGCATTGTACTCCTATGGAAACATATTTATAAGATAAAGGATAAACTTACATAAAAGGAATAGTTATATTTTCAATCCTTTCAAATATAAGGAATTATTCACATGAAAAACTATTAAAAATTGATATTTGACTATTTTTGTATATTGAATTTGAAAAATTAAATTTTGGATTTATTTAATTATTTTAATAGTTGATCATGATTATTTTTTAAAAATAATAAGCTTAGTTAAATTATATGCTAAAAAATTAACTTTCTTATAAAACAATGAAACATTTTTAAACGATCCTACTCTTAAAAAAATCTTGGAAGATTATGAAAGTTAGAAACAGATATTTTTTAAATAAAAAGAAACTAAAAAAGATTAAACAGGATTTAGGAGAATATGCTTCCATCATACCTGATAAAAAAAAAATAGAATACTTAGAAGCTGAACCTATCTCATTTATATTAGTGGATGGTGAACCAACAATCATATTAATAAATGACAAACCATATCCAACACTAAAATATCTGATCAATAATAAAGATATAACTATTAAAAAAGTTGTTGTTGATATGGGAGCAGTGAAATTCATGGCAAATGGAGCAGATGTTATGAGTCCAGGAATTACAGATGCAACTGAAAGCATAGTTAAAGACGATATTGTTGTCATCGTTGATGAAGACCATAGTAAACCATTGGCTGTTGGGGTAAGCCTTATTGCAGCTAATGAAATGATTAATAATACTGAAGGAAAAGCAGTTAAAACTCTTCATTTCATTGGCGATGATATTTGGAATCTGAAAATTTAGCCCAGCTTTTAAAAAACGGAGAATAGTTTCTCATCTTGTTCGAAACCAAATATTCTCCTAAATTTTTTTTCGTCACTCAAGAATAAAAGATGGATCAAAATGTTTTATAAAAATAAACCAAGGTTTAAAAAGAGAATAAAATAAATTATTAAAAACTAACTAAAATTTCTTATTTTGGTGTTGGAGTGTTTTAATGGAACTTAGATATTCCTCTGGAAATATTAAAAATCCGAATGTTCATAAAATTGGAGTAATTGCTCTGGGTTCTCATTTAGAAAATCATGGCCCAGCACTTCCAATTGATACTGATGCGAAAATAGCATCTTACATTGCATTGAATGCCTCATTACAAAGTGGAGCCAAATTTTTAGGTGTTATTTATCCAGCCTATGAAATAGACGGAATAGATCATGGAATACATAATAGCTTAGAGGAATTAGTTAATAATATAATTAAGACTTTAAATTCTGGAAAAAAATTTTTAGATATTGATAAAGTAATTATTGTAAATGCTCACGGAGGAAACTTACCACTTTATCAATGTTTAGATAAAATTGAGTATGAAACAGATCTCATCATTCAGTTTAATAATAAAATTATTGAAACAGAGGGTCCTCATGGAGGTTCTGGTGAACTTTCTATGGCTAAAGTCTTAGGAATATTAAATGAAAGTGAGGTTAAAAATCAGACTAATTTAAAAATTTATGGTGAAGTAGGATTGTCCAAATTCAGTGATGCAAGAGCAAAAGATTTTAATATTGAAAGAGGGGCTATTGAAATTGAAGAAGAAGGAGTTTATGTGGATTTAGATTATGGAAAACAATTATTCAACTTAGCTATTAACTCTGTTCTTTTAGACATTGAAAAATTCTTAGATTTTTAAAGTGTTTAATAGTTTGTTCAAAAGTTATTATATTATCTAAACAAAGGATAATAAAAACAAAAAACACCAAAAATACAAAAACACTTTACGAACTACAGATAATATAAATTCATAACATTCTTTTACTAAATCCATATATTTAAAATATTATAACATTGAGTTGATATTTATGAAGATTATACACCCTGATTTAGATTTGGAATTGATTTCATACCCTTTTTAAGCTTTTTTCCATATTTCAATTAGATTATAATTTTCCATATTCAATTGATATTAATTATTATTATTTTATTACATTATTAATAATAAGTTTTATTAATTTTGAAAAATAAAACTGATTTCATAGATATTCTCAAATAAATTTGAATTATCATTATATAATTTTATTTAATTATATATGACTTTATTTATTTAATTATATATTTATATTTAATATTTTTAAAAAATAAAAATATTTAAATAATATTAAAAATTAACAATCATATTTTAAAGATATTCTTTAATATAATAAAAAATAAACAACCATGATAAATATATAAAAGATGATTTCAATGGAAAATGACTTACAAAAATTACCTATTGATATTCAATCTTTTGAGGATTTAAGGACAAATGATTATCTTTATGTGGATAAAACAAGAGATATTTTGAAACTTATTAATTCTGGAAAATTATATTTTTTGTCTCGTCCAAGGAGGTTTGGTAAGTCTTTACTTGTCAGTACTCTTGAAAATCTCTTTTTAGGGAAAAAAGAATTATTTAAAGATTTGTATGTTTATGATAAGTGGAACTGGGAAGAAACATATCCAGTTATTAGAATAGACTTCAGTGGTGGTATATTAAGATCTACGGATGATTTAAAATATTATTTAATCGATACTTTAGAAGAAATTGCTGAGTTGTATAATATAAATTTAAAACATGAAACGATTGATGGAAAGTTTAGAGAGTTAATTAAAAAATTATATGATAGACATGGTAAAAAAGTTGTTGTTTTAATTGATGAGTATGATAAGCCTATTTTGGATAATATTTCTTATCTTGATGTTCGTGACAATATGAATAAGATATTACACGATTTTTATCAGATTTTGAAGAGTCAAGATGATAATTTGAGGTTTGTTTTTTTAACTGGTGTTTCTAAGTTTGTTGGAACATCAATTTTCTCTGGTTTGAACAATTTAAGAGATATTACCCTTTCTAATGATTTTTCTACTATTTGTGGTTATACTCAAGATGAATTAGAACATTACTTTAAATCATACATACTGAACCTTTCTCAAAAATTTAATTTTAGTTTGGACGAGATTTTAACTGCTATTAAAGAATGGTATAATGGTTATAGTTGGGATGGTAAGAATTTTCTTTATAATCCTCAATCTACACTATCCTTGTTTAGTGAAATGGAATTTAATAATTATTGGTTTAAAACAGGAACACCCACTTTTCTATTGGAATTATTAAATGGGAGGTCTGATTTAAATAAAATATTTTCAGGATTTAGGGCTGGTTCTGAGATATCTGATAGTTTTGACCCTGAAAATATTCCATTAGTTCCTTTAATGTTCCAAACTGGATATTTAACTATCCATAGAAAGAAAATATCTGACTTAAGAGTTAACTATATTTTAAATATTCCAAATACAGAAGTTAAAGACTCTTTAACTAAATATTTATTAAATATTTCAGCGGATTATCCATTAAATCAAGTGAATGATTTAAGAGATAGAATGAGGAAAAATTTTTTAAATAGGGATAGTGAGAGCTTAAATCCTTAGTCTTTGTGAGATGTTGGCATCCATACCCTACAATCTTATAATGATAACGAAGCTTACTTCCATTCAATATTTTTAATATGGCTAAACTTATTAGGATTTAAAATAGAAGGCGAAGTAGTTACAAGTATTGGACAAATGAATGCAGTCCTAATAATCGATGATTTAGCTATTGTTGTTGAGATTAAATTTGGTAAAAATAAGAATAATATTGGTGATTTAGTGGATAAAGCTTTAAATCAGATTAAGGCTAATAGGTATTATGAGAAGTATTTGGATCATGATTTAGTTTTTTTAGGTGTTGCTTTCGCTGATAAAGAAGTTAAATGTGAATTCAGTGAATTAAATGATGAATTTTGAATTTGCGATTTACTATATATCTGTTTTAGATAAAAAAAACTGTTTTTTTTACAAAAGCCAATGATTAAAACATTATTCTTGGATTTCATTGTAATCATTAAAAATCAGCGATTCTTAAAAATCAGATGTTTTAAGTTAGGTTTTGACATTTAAAACTCTGAAATTCTACTTCTTAATAACTATTCTTTATTTTTTTATTTGATTATTCTTCTTTTTTTCCTTTAATAATTCTTCTTTATTCTCATTTTTAAGTAACCAATTCTTATATGAGTAATATGATAATGGATTTCCAATTTTTTTACATACTTTATCTGGTTTACATATATTGGTTAAATGTAGTTTGACTTTATCACAACTCATTGGAGTGTACCATTTTGTTTGTCCTTCATTTTTAATTCTGATTTCATCGTGCATCCCAAAACCGAGTTTTGACACGATATTAATCTTTTCTTGTGGCTGGTCTTCGAAGAGAGGGGGAACTGCATTGCTGGCAGCTTCATAAATAATAGGTAATATCTCTTCAGTTGTTATTTTTAAATCAGGGTCGAAATCAGAAATTTTAGAACTAATACCTTTACTAAATACTTGTGGATTTAGTCTTCCATAGGATACAAATGATGTTAAAAATAATACTATTGCATCGTTTCTGTTCCCTGATTTAACACCTTCAATGGTATTTGTAGCACATGGAGGAAAAGCATTCTTATTTAAAGCAGTCATTTCTCCTTTAACACCAAGTATTCCTTCTCCACCATAAAATTTACTGTATGTTTCAGTTAGTTCTTCTAAAAGTTTAGCTATTTTTTCTGATAATTCTTCAATTGCAGGATGTATTTCTATTCTTTGTAATTTTTCTTTTATATTTTTTAAGTATTCTTCTGTGTTTTCAATGATAAGTTGGGTTAAAATTAACTCTTTAGTTTTATAACCAATCAATCTGTTAAAAACCATTTCAATTCTACGATGAGGCCAATCCTCCATTCTATCATAGAATTTCTCTTCAAATTCATTTTCATCAAGTATAATTTCCCCGTCAATTAGAATTAAATCTTTTAATAGTATTTTTTTAGATCTGATTAATGGTAAAATATCTTTCCAGTTAAGATAGTCATAGTTATTTAGTAGTTCACTTAATGTTTTGTTTATCAGACTTTCTCTGATTTCATCATTTATTCTTATGAGTCTTTCTTTAATAATTCTCTTCTCTGTTTCTAAGAATATTTTAGTTTCTTTTGAATTAAGATTATATTTCCATGCAATAGCTTGAGAACATAAGTGAAAGGCTATTAAATCAAATTTATAGATTGATTCATTAAAGAAGTAGGAATATTCAGATATTTTGAAGTTTTTATCATTTTTTTCTCTAAAATACCATTCAATCCTTTTTAAGACCAAGTCTCCGTAACTATTTGGAATTTTTGTTTCATCATCAAGAATTCCTTCCCCTATATGGATTAGAGTATTATTTAATTCTTGATTATGTTCAAAAATAGAGTCAAGGTCGATACTTTCTTTAAGAATTTCTTGACTCTCAATAGACATTGGATTAATAAATAATCTTGAAACCATATGTTGCCTAATAATTATTTTGTTTATATAATATAATATTAGATATTAACTAAGGGATGGGTTTTTACCTTATAATCTAAGGTTCGGGTTTATATAGAATAATATTAGATATTAACTGATAGTTATTATCTGCATTTAATCATTTTCAAGCATTGTTTGAATATGGGTGACTTTTTCTTTTTTATTAAATCCAACAATAATCCTTGATTGTCCGATTACAACTACTGAAAATTCTTCTCTTTCTTTATATTCATAGTCATTTAATTTTGAATATCCTTCTAATGCTAAACGAGGATTAACATCAAATTCTTTTTGAAATGTGTTGTAGTTATATAAAAATCTTTCCACAGTTTTTTCATGGGGAATTTTATCTGATTTAATAGTTATAAAGAATAATAATCCTTTAAAATCTATGACATAGTATCCATCATCTTCAAATAATCCTGTAATTGTCATGGATATTATGTGGGCTTCGTGTAAAGATGCTTGAAACATATTTTCTTTCATTTGATTAATATTGTATTTTTCTCCGATTTCTTTAACTTTCTTTGACTGCTTGATTATTTTCTCTGGAAGTCCGATATCTTGATTATCCCATGCCCAATACCATTTTTCATCTTGGAGTGATAATGTTCCTAAAAGTTGAAAGTTAAAGTTTAAGTCTTCTCCCCATTTTATAGTTCCATTTTCAAGGTTAAAATCAGGATTTTTATCTTTTATAAGGTTTTCAAGGTCATTATGGTGTTCTAATCCAAGCCCACCACATTTACTAAATAAACCTTGGAGTGTATCTCTTTCTGTAATTTTTATTTTTAGTTTCATAAATTTAGGTTGTTTATTTTACTATAAATAAATTTTCCATATATTATTGAAATTAATATAAAATAATAATATTAAAGATGATAATATGTATTATTTACTATAAATAGTGTGTTTTAATCTATAATCTTATTTTAGATATTCTATCCATAGCTTCTTTGGTATTTTCTAAGGTGTTGAATGCAGTTAATCTTAGATATCCTTCTCCATTTGGTCCAAATCCTGATCCTGGTGTTCCAACGATGTTGGCTTCTTTTAGAAGAAGGTCGAAGAAGTCCCATGATTTCATATTGTTAGGTGTTTTTATCCAAATATATGGTGAGTTAACTCCACCATAGACATTTAAGCCTAAGCCTGATAATCCTTTTCTAATTATTTTAGCATTTTCCATATAGTAATCTATATTTTCTTGGATTTCTTTTTTACCTTTTTGTGAGTATATAGCTTCAGCAGCTTTCTGCACTGGATATGAAACGCCATTGAATTTTGTGGTTTGTCGTCTGTTCCATAATTTATGCACTTCAACTTTTTTTCCATCTGAACTGAGTCCATAAAGTTCTTTTGGAACAATTGTATATGCACAGCGAGTACCTGTAAATCCAGCAGTCTTAGAAAAACTTCTAAATTCAATAGCTACTTCTTTTGCTCCATCAATTTCATAAATACTGTGTGGAACATCATCTTCTCTTATGAATGATTCATAAGCCGCATCAAAAAGTATGATTGAATTATTTTTCTTTGCAAATTCTACAAATTTGGTTAATTGGTCTTTATTCAATGTTGTTCCAGTTGGATTGTTTGGAAGGCAGAGATATATTAAATCAACAGGTTCTTTTGGAAGTTCTGGAATGAAATTATTCTTTTCTGTACATGGCATATAAGTTATTAAGCTATAAGTTCCATTTGCTGTGATTGAACCTCCTCTGCCAGCCATTACATTTGTATCAACATAAACTGGATATACTGGGTCGCTAACACATATTTTGTTATTCAGCCCAAAAATTTCTTGTATGTTTCCTGTGTCACATTTGGCACCATCGCTGATAAAAACTTCATCGGTGTCTATATTAACACCTCGTGGTGTAAAATCGTTTTTAATAATAGCTTCTGCTAAGAAAGAATATCCTTGTTCTGGACCATATCCTCTAAATGAATTATCATCACCCATTTCATCTACAGATTTTTTAAAAGCTTCTACAACTGTTTTAGACAATGGTTTAGTAACATCTCCTATACCCATTTTAATTACATTTTTGTCAGGATTCTCATTTTGGAAGTTTTCTAATTTTCTTGCTACATCTACAAATAAATAGCTGTCTTGCAATAAAAGGTAATTGTCATTTATAGTCACACTCATTTTAATTCTCCTTTTTAAAAATTTATTTGGTTTTCATTGTTTTAAATCAAGTTAATTGTTTTAAATCAAGTTAAATTAATTAAACTTTCAATTTATAACTATAATATTCTATTTTATAATATTAAATAACACTTTATAAATTATCTTTACTAAAATTTGATTTTTTATTAATAAATAATTTTTTAGATAGTTATAATGAATATATTTATATATAATATTGAACAGAAATTAGATTAAAATAGTATGTAATATTCATTGATTTTAGTTATATGCACTGATTTATCAAATAATACTTATTATCTCTGTTATATTACTTATACGATTGAATTATGTATTTAATACAGTATTATTTATTCAGATTGTTTATTATAAATTGTTTTGTATAATACAATGATTAAATAAAAATATAATAAATTTAGATTTAGTAAATGTCTTAATTATAGTAATAGAATTATATAAACAATTAGATTATGTATTTGATAGTTAATATACATTTAATTTTAGGCATTCAATTTTAGGGAGTTATCGTTATGGAGGAATTAAATGATTGAAATTAGATTTCATGGCCGTGGAGGACAAGGTTCTGTTACTGCGGCTGAAATTTTAGCAAAAGCTGCTTTTGAAGATGGTAAATACTCTCAAGCTTTTCCTTTTTTTGGAGTCGAGCGAAGAGGAGCCCCAGTCATGGCATTTACAAGGATAGATGATAAACCAATAGATGTTAGATATCAAATTTATAATCCTGACTATGTATTAGTTCTTGATGATGGTTTAATGGATGTTGTCGATGTTTATTCTGGGCTAAAAGAAGATGGGCATGTTTTAATCAATACAACTAAGAAAGAATTAGCTTCTAAGAAAGGTGCTACAATGATTGATGCAACAGGTATTGCATTAGAAAATCTTGGTGTGAATATTGTTAACACCATTATGCTCGGTTCTTTTGCAAAAAAAAGCGGAGTAATAAGTCTTAATTCTCTCATTAAAGTCATTGGTGACACTTTCTCGGGACGAATAGGTGAAAAGAACATAAAGGCAACTAAGATTGCTTATGATCAAATTTAATAAAAAGGTGATTAAATGGAGTCTAAAGGCGGAGTAGTTTTTAATCCAGGAAGTACAAGAGCAAATAAAACTGGAAGTTGGAGAACATTTAAACCAGTGCTTGATAAAGATACATGTAACGATTGTGATAATTGTATTATGTTCTGTCCAGAAGGTGTCATAAACAAGGATCATGATATTGATTATGATTATTGTAAAGGATGTGGAATATGTGCAGAGGAATGTCCTGTAAATGCAATAATAATGAAGAGAGAATAAAATGGTGATGAAATGATAAAAAAAGTTATTACATCCAATCAAGCTGTTGCTGAGGCAGTTAAGTTAGCTAAACCTGATGTTATTCCCGTATATCCTATTACACCTCAGACAACAATATCAGAATATCTTGCTCAATATGTGGCAGATGGAGACATCGATTCTGAATACATACGTGTTGAATCTGAGCACAGTGCTTTAAGTGCATCTGTTGGTGCTTCAGGAGCTGGAGTTAGAGTTTTTACAGCTACATCATCACAAGGGCTCATGCTCATGCATGAAATTATCTTTGCTACTGCTGGGATGAGATTACCTATTGTTATGGCAAATGCTAATAGGGCTATTTCAGCACCAATTAATATTTGGAACGATCAACAGGACTCAATAGCTCAAAGAGATTCAGGCTGGATACAACTTTATGTTGAAAATGCTCAAGAAGCTCTTGATACAGTATTACAAGCATATAAAATAGCTGAAAATGAAGATATTCTTCTTCCAGTAATGGTTTGTTTAGATGGTTTTTACTTAACTCATACTGTTGAGCCAGTAGAAATTCCTGATCAGGAAAATGTAGATAAATTTTTACCTAAGTATCATGGTAAATACTCATTTTTAGATCCAAAACAACCAACATCTGTTGGCACACTTGCAGACACTGAACATTATATGGAAATCAGATATCAAATTGAAGAAGCTATGGAAAAAGCTATTGATGTTATAACAGAAGTGGATACTCAATTTAAGGATGGTTTTGGAAGAGGCTATGGCTTAATTGATGCTTATAAATGTGAAGATGCTGATGTAGTCTTGATGGCTATGGGTTCTATTTGTACAACATTAAGATATACTGTAGATCAATATAGAGAAAAAGGGGAAAAAATTGGTTTATTAAAAATAAAATCCTATAGGCCATTTCCTGTAGAAGAAATTAAAGAAGCTTTAAAGAATGTTCAAAGAGTGGGTGTCTTAGATAAGAATATTGCTTTTGGTATTGGAGGAGCATTGTATACAGACATCAAAGCAAAAACAGATATTGAAGCTTATAACTTTATTGTGGGACTTGGAGGAAGAGATATAAATCCTAAAGAAGTGGATGAAATTATTGAAAAAACTAAAAATCCAGTTAAAGATATAAGTTGGATTGGACTTAAGGAGGCATAAAATGAAAATACCTGAAGAAGAATTATTAGCTCCAGGACATAGAGGATGTGCAGGTTGTGGAGCTACAATTGGAATTAGATTAGCTCTTAAAGCATTAGGTAAAAATACAATAGCTATTTCTGCAACAGGCTGTTTAGAGGTTATAACAACTCCTTTTCCAGAA
>JAISTD010000109.1 GCA_031272765.1 Candidatus Methanovirga australis
AAATTAGATGTTTATGATTCTAAGTTTCATCATAACTCTATGGGGTCATCCATATTTTGTTATGGAAAATCTGAGGTACAAATTGTTAATTCTACTTTTGATCAAAATAGTGCTATTCAAGGCGGAGCATTATATTTCAGCCATGCAAGAGATCTTAATATAAAAAATTGTGCAGTTACTAATAATTTTGCTAATGTTTCTGGGGGTTTTTTATATGTTGATGGGTGCGATAAAATTAATTTAGATAATAATAAATTTGCAAGTAATAGTGCTAATATTGAGAAAGAGAATATTCGAGATTCTGCTGGTGGGGCATGCATGTTCCTGAGTGGTCTTTTTAATTGTTCTATTCGAGGCAATGCCTTCTTTTCTAATAGAGATAATAATGATGGTTCTGTTATAGCTGTCAATACTAATTCATATAGTTCGATTTATGGTAGAGAAAATATAATAGATGGCAGTGCTCGATTTGGCGACTATATTTATTTAATTAATAGTCCTCACTTGAATTTAGATGTTAAAGGATGATATTTTTTTGGATGTGGTTTTTATGAAATTGTTTAATAATTATTTGAAATTTTTGGGTCTTTTGTGTTGTTGTTTGATGTTTAGTGTAGGTTTGGTTTCAGCTTATGATGTTCGTCATAATACATTCCATTATCAAATTCCTACAGATCCTTTAAGCGAGTCAAATTCTGATAACTATGGAACTATGAAGGAAAATATTTCTTTTACGGTTTATTTTTTTGATGGTGATGGTAAACAGAAGCTTATGAAAACTGTGGTTCCTACTACATCCAGAAGTGCCACTGAGGATGGTTATTTCGATGCTCCAACTGAAATAGGTTTTATACGCATCGATCTTTTAAGTGGAGCTTATTCTCGTTTTCCTGTATGGTCGCCAATTCATTTAACATGTCCTGGTAATACTGCTGATGGTAAACCCCGTGCTTTTGTGTTTGATCCTGATCATCCTATTGGTAATGTGAATTTTATTTTTAGCAAAAATCGAAGCGAAAACCGTTTTGAGAATCTTGAACATTTTGGATTGAAGACTGATGGTCCTGTCACTATTCGAACTTTTAGATAATATTAATTGTATGCACTTATTATATGGTTATTGGAATTTCATGTGCTGGTTCGATTCCAGCACAACCATTTAGTTAAAATATCTTAACATGTCTCTACTTAATAATATTAATGAAAATATAATTACTTCGTAATTTACAAAGAAGGTAATATGAATATCTATTTGTTTCATTTATCTATTTTTTGTTTATATTTTAATATAAAGATAATATCTTAAGTTGATAAAAAGGAATAAGCATGTTGGTTGAAGAAAATTCATTGTTTAAAAAATTTATGGGGATTTCTATTTTAGCAATGTTGTTAACAGTACCCTTTTTTAATATTAATTATCTAAGTAATACTGAAGATAATAATATTAAAAATATTGATACTAAGAATCCACATAATTCTTTGACCAATGCCGAATCTTTAACCAATGCCAAAAATGATCTTGAATATTCATATGTTAAAGATAATGAAAATTATCAGTATTCAACAAAATCGATGAATTACACTCCTAATCTAACATATGAAATTTATAATAGTGATAATGATCATTTTTATATAGTTTCTCCTAATGTTGTAACTGAAGTTTATGATGGTGGTGGTGATGTTGGTTCTCATGTTCCTGTTGATTCTTCTGATATAAATGTTGGGGTTTATGATGATGATGATGGCGGTGATGTTGGTTCTCATGTTCCTGTTGATTCTTCTGATATGCATAGCAATGGCAATTTAAAGTCCATGAATGTAGATATTAAGAGTTATAATAGTGATGATGAGGATAATAATGTGATTCCTTTCAGTGATGTTTCTTCTGAAAATTATGATAGTGATGATGATTTCATTATTATTAAGGAAGAGGATGTTGGGGTTCATTTACCTGATAATCCGCTTCCTTTACCTGATGATTATTTCGTGACTAATAATTTAAAATTAGGCTTTGATTCTGATAATAATAATATTGCACTAAATTCTGATATAAATTATAATGATTATAATCCTCTTAAATTTAGAGGGAATTCTAAAGTTTTTGATGGTAATGGTAGAACAATAACTATTATTGAATTATCCACTATGTTCTATGTTGGTGAGAATCAGGTTCTAACTATTAAGAATTGTCGTTTTATTGGAAATTATACTTCTGCAGGAAGTCTTTTATATAATGATCGTGGTATAGTTTTCTTTGAGAATTGTTCATTTGAAAATTTCTCATCTAACGGTTATGGATCTGTTGTTTATAATAATGGTGGTACTGTTTCATTTAAAAATTGTACTTTATTAAATAACTCTGCTCATGGTGGTGGTGTAATATATAATAATGCTGGTATTTTATATATAGAAAATTGTGTTTTTAATGGTAATAAGGCAGATATTGGTGGTTGTATCTACACTGATGATGGTATGACTGGAATTATTGGTTCTATTTTCGATGGTAATAGTGCTAATGTGAGTGGTGCTACTGTAGCTTCTAAAAATAGTGTTTTATTCATTGGTGAAATACCAAATACTTATTTAAAAATGTTCAGCTGGGTTAGTTCAAATGAAGACATTGGTGAGAAGTTTAAGATTAATACAAGAGATACTTTTTTTAGAAGTAATGGTAATGGTGGAGTGGTATCTGTTGATGGTGATAAATATGGTGTTTCATTGAAAAATAGTACTTTTACAAATAATAAGAGTGTATGTTTCATATCTAATGGATCTAATTATACTCTTAACTTCTATAATTTAGTTTTTAAGAGCAATAAGGGAGCTTTATCTATTAATGGATCTAACGTGCAGGCATTTATTTATAATTCTTCTTTTATTAAGAATTTTGGTAACTATGGTGCTGCTGTATTTTTAAATCTTGTTGATAGTCTTGTTGTTTTTTCTTTTTGTGATTTTATTAAGAATTTTGCTTCTAATTTTGGTGGTGCTATTTATGCTAATGGTTCAAATTATCGCATTAATATTCTAAATTGTAATTTTATTAATAATTATGCATTTAAAGGTAGTAGTATTTTTGCTGATGGATTCAGTTATTTTTTTAATGTTAAAGATTCTTCTTTTAGGGATAATATTGATACTTTCTCTAATCACTCATGGACTGGTATTTTTGCTGTTCTTAATAAAGGTGTGTTTTTGTTAGATGGCAATGATATTGTTAATACAGTTCTTAATGGTGCTTATGTTGAGTGGGTGGCTGGTGCTTTATCTACTTCTATGCAGATTTTTTTGTGTGTGCTTTTTGGTCTTGTGATTCTTGTATTGATAGTGATAATAACACTACTTGTTATTGTCACTTTAGCATCCCTTGGTATCCTTTCAGAAGTCACAATACCTCTTATTTCTGCATGTGTGACTGCTATAGCTTCTTTATTAGCTATTAGTGTGGCAGGTGCATCTATGATTTGTTTCACTGTGATCGCTGTTATTTTGATCGGTTTGGCTTTTGCTGCTAAGGCTTTTTATGAAAGTGCTAATTTTATTCTCGCGAAATTTTTGGCTTACTCTGTTCTTGTTGCAAGTGTTGTTTTGATGATTGCTATATGTATCGTGACTTTTGCAGGTCTTTTAAATGTAATGGCAGAACTATTGGCATTAAAAATAAAATTTGGGGAAGTTTTGCAATTATTCCTGTGTATTATTGGTATGTTACTTAATTGTATAACAGTAGGATTTTCTGTATATAATTTAGCTAATGCTTTTATTAATCCTGATATCCTTTTTGATACAGCCATTGCTTTTGCAGTGATGACTTTTTTAGTTGCAGTACTTGAAGTTATTTCTGCTCTGTCTGTCGGTCTGCCACTAAAATTTGATCTTTTTAGTTCTATTCAAGGAAGACTAGAAAATTACTCTACAGAACTTGTAAAATCAGTACTTTTTTCTGTTCAATTGGGAATAATAGCCGCTTCAGTACTTGTATTTATGGGTCTTGAAGAGTTTTTATCTTTTATTGCTCCAGAGTTTGAAGAATGGTCTTCTAAATATAGCTGGTTTGTGATTATGGCATTTGTAATGGCTGGTATGTCTTCCATGTTTACTGAATCTGCACTTATTCCACAACAACCTGGTATTTACCATATGACTAATTATTCTATATGTAGAGATATGATGCTTGAGAGCGTTATCGAAGTGTTGGATGCACGAGCAGTAGCTGGCACAGGTTTTATTGCGAAATTTTTAGGTCTGTTTGCTGGTTTTTGTAAGTATGTATTTCAATTGTTTCATTTGGATGATATTGCACTTGGAATAATTATCTCAGTTAGATCGAACAAGTAAGAAATTAGGGAATGAATTTTTCTGTTATTGTTATATAAGACATGGATTTTCATAAAAAACTCACACTTTTTTACAGTCTCATTATCCCCTCTCATTTTTAAACCTCAATAGGAATTACTCAATGATATTTTAGGCTATTTGATATTGTTTAAGTTATAGTGTTTGTTAAGTTATTCAATAATTGGTTATTCATGGTTATTTTATAGATTTATCATCAATTCTTGATTTATAACTAATGATTACATTTACTCAGTAGTTATCATTATTCAGCAGTTATTTTAGACTCACCATTAATTTTTTCAACTTTTATAACTTTATCTGCGGCATTTTCAAGTTCATTGTCGTGAGTCACAATAATCATTTGTGGAATGTCTACAGTTCCTATGATTTCAATTAGTTCATTTCTTCTGTAGTCGTCTAAGTGAATGGTTGGTTCATCTAATAGTATTGTATTAATATTTCCTTTTGATATTGCTTTCGTAATTCCTAATCTAAGTGATAATGCAATACCAATTTTTTCACCACCACTCACCATGTTCATTTTGGTTTCTCCTTGTGATCCAAAAACAGTAATATCATAGTCTTCATCAAGATCCAAATCGTGATAGCTGAAATTGAACTTTTCAAAGTATTCTTTTGTATATTTTTCAATAAGAGGCTTTGAATGTAATCTTAAATCTTTTTGAATATTATCTTTACTAAACAGTTCTCTAATATGATTAAGAAGTTTTAGAAAATCATCTATATTTTCAAGTTCCTGCTTATTTTCATCGTTATCTTTGATTTTTTCTTCTAAACTTTTAATAATGGTTGTAAGTTGAGTGATTTCACCATTTAACTTAGCGATTTTTTCATTATACTCATTTATTTTTTCAATATTTGTGTTAATGGTTCTTATGACTTTACTGTATTCAAATTCATCAAATTTAGAAGTTTCAAGTTTGGAGTTTATGTTATTAATTTTATTATTCGTTTCATTAATATCTTTTTCTTTTGATTCGATTTGTGAGATAAGATTTTTTTTGTTTGTTAAAATACCTTCTAAATGTTTATATCTATTATTTGATTGTTTTAGGTCATCAATTCGTTCTTTTAATTTTTCTTCGCCTATGTTTGAAGATAGGAAACTGTCTTTTTCCATAATAGATTTAATATTTCCAACTTCCTTATCAAGAGAGTTTTCAACCTTGGCTAAATCATTAGTAATTACAAATGGTTTTTCTAATACTTTAGTTGAACCTTTTGCTTCTAAATATCTGTGACTTGATTCTTCTATAGATTCTAATCTTTCTTTTTTATCTTTTATTGAGGTTAAAATTTTTCCAAGGTTGAGCTTATCCTCTTCTTCTGTTTTCAACAATTTTTCAATTTCTATCTTTTTATTCAAATTTTTAAATAAGGTTTCACTTTTAATTTTATGGGTTTGAGTTTCTTTGATAAATCCATCAATATTCTTTAACTTGTTCATTAAAAATTCTTTTTGAGATGAGAATTTTTCAATATCTTCGTTTATATCATCAATAATTTTAGTGTTATCATCAATGGTATCCTTGTATGAGTTGTTTAAATGGTTTCTTTTTTCAAGTGAAATTTTAGATTTACAAACTGGACACTCATTTTCAACTTTTTCAAGCTGCTTTTTGTCCTCATCAGCAACTCTTATCTTCTCTTTTAAACCTGATATTTCCTGTTTTTTGGTAGTTATAGTTTCTTGAATGTCATTGATTTTATTTTGAACCTTTATCTTACTTTCTTCTAAGAATTTACTTAAGGATTCAAAATCTTCTACTTTAATATTCAACTCATTTTTTATTTTTTTGGAGAAATTATCTATTTCTTGTTTATCTTTATTTATCTTATTTTCAAGTTCATTTTTAGCTTCATAGTCTTTAGCTATTAACTGTAGTTTGTTATCTATTTGGACCTTTTTTTCATTAAGTCTATTTAATTCTTTCTCTAAATTTTTATATTCATTGTATAAAGGCTCTTCTTTTTTTAAAATTTCATTGTATTTGTTAACATCATCAAGTTGTTTTTTTAATTTTAGTTGATTCTCTTTCAGTTCTTTAATTTCTTTACAACTTATTAAAAAATCTTCGTATATTGGAAGCTTACTCACTTTTGGCTTAAGATTGTTCATCTCTTCTTCGAAATTATTAATTTCTATCAGTTGCTTATCAAGTGTTTCTTTGTCAATTTTTTGTTTTTGAAGATTTTCAACTTCATTTTTTAATTCTAAATTCAATATTTCAAACACGGATTTTTCAGAGTCCATACCCTCTTTTTCACTGCTTTTTTCTTGGTTAAATTTTTGTAACTCTATTAATTCGTGTTTCAAATCTTTTAATTCAAAATTCAAGCTATTATAAATTATTTTTTTATCCTTTAATTCATTGGTAGAGTGTGTGCTGGCATCTACTAATGTTTTAAGTTCTATTTTTTTATTTTCATAATCATGAATAAGTTGTAAGCTATTTTTCCAAGTTTTTTCCAATGAGTCAATTCTTAAAAGTTTAGATATTAGCTTTTTCTTCTCTGATGGAGTTTTTGAAACTAAATCAGCTATTTCTCCTTGTTGAATATATATTGCATTTAAAAAAAGCTCTGAGTCCAGTTCTAATATGTTTTGAATTTCTTTGTTAACTTCATTATCCCCAGAAACTAATCTTATAAAATTGTTATATTCATTTCCAGAACTTTTATCTTCCACAAATAAAAAAGCTTTTGATGATGTTTTTGTTCGTTCTCTTTTAACTTTATATAATATTCCATTAATTCTAAATTCAAGAGTGATAGACATTTTTTTTCTTTTTTCCAAATCTTTATTTTTATCTAACTTAATTAAATCATTTAAAACACCAGAATGCTTTTTAAATAGCGCAAAACTAATAGCTTCCAATATACTTGATTTGCCTGCACCATTTTCCCCAATGATGATGTTAATTCCTTGTTGAAAATCAATTGTGGTGTCTAAATAAGATTTAAAATTTTTTAGTGTAATCTTTTCAATAATCATATTAATCTAACTAAGTTTTAATATCCAACTAATGGCTTTGATACAACTAATGGTTTTAATAATTAATTTAGTTATAATTGTTAAGTGAGTATTGGCTGTAAACATCTTTTAATTGAAGCATGTTAACCAAAATATTCATTATAAAAATGTTTTGCAACTCTTTTTGCATCATCTATTTTATCTTTAGATAATTTATCTAAAAGGCTGATGGCAAGATTATTAATATCTTCATTTCTGTATTCTGATAAAGACTTAATTAAAAGGTCTTTGGTGTTTAAAGTTGCATTTATTACTTTTTCATCATCTCTTGTCAATTGTTCTGGGTTAAGGTCAGATTTTATTCTGAGAGTTAAATCACCAAGTTCATTAATAAGTTTTTCATAAACATCTGATCTATTAAAGTTTCCTCCTTCCAAGGTAATATCTAAAATAGGTTTTTCGTCTAAATTTTTAATTTTTTCTTTCAAGTCTGAAATATCATTATCAAGGTTAGGATAATTAGTATGCTTAACTATAAACTCTCTTTTTGGTTTAACATCTATTTTTTCAATTTTTGGATTTTTTTTGGAGATATCAACAATATAGAATCCTTTTCCATTTTTTTGATAATCACTAACCTCACTTTTTGAGCATATTTCTGTTGAACCAGAATAAGCTAATTTTCCATTACCAAAGTCCTCTACAATTCTGCTATGAACATGACCTAAACAATAATAATTAAAATTTTGAGGAATATCGGCTATTTCTAACTCAAATTCAAATGGAATATACTTATCAATACCTTGATGAAGGACTAATATTCTTCTTTCATATTTTTCAGCTTCTTTTGATAATAAATTAATAGAATCTATTAAATTGGATCTGTATGACTTAGATTGATAAGGGTATCCACCGATGAAAATATCTTCATAGATGTTATATGGCTTGTTTGGGCTAATGAGTTCTAAACCTAAATTTTTTGAGAGAATTTGAGGAGGAAGAGCGTCTTTTCTCATTGCAGTGTCGTGATTTCCAGCAACAGCAAAAACATCTATATCATTTTCTTTAAGTTTTAATAGTGCTTCTTGAAAGACTAAAAGTGTTTTAGGACTTGGTTTTGACATATGGAAGAGGTCGCCACTATGAATTACAAAATCAACCTTTTTTTCTATTATTCTATCTATATTTCTTTTAAAAACATCTGAAAAGTCTTCTTCTCTTTGATATAAACCATATTGTCTAAATCCTAAATGGCTATCAGCAATATGTGCAAATCTCATCTTTATCCTCTTTATTTAATTTTTAAGTTCAACTTTATTGTTTATATTTTTAATTATTGTTATTTTTAATTATTTAACATTGTAATTATTATTTAATAATATTTTTTTCTTTTCTTTCTTATCATTATTTATTATATATTTTATTTATTTCCTATCTTTTTAATATTATTTTTAATTTTCTTCTGTGTACTTGTCCTTTTAAAAAAATGATTATAAATATTAACATATTTAATCATATAAAAATATCATATATTATAAAAATTTAATAGCTAATCGTTTTAATAATATATTTTAATATATATTAATATATTGAAACTCATTTTTCTTTGGCGAGTGAAGACTTTTGAACTTAATCCTACCAATGTTTAAAACTTCATCACTCTTAATAAACTCAAAAAAACTATTAATATCAAAAAACCCCATAAAAACTCCAAATTCAAGTAATTATAACTATATATTTTATATAATATATATGTATATATTATAATTAATAATATATAATCTTATATTGACATATTTGATATAAAGTATGAATTTCCATGAAAAACTCCACACTTTTTTACAGCTTCGTAAATTAAGTTTTTTTTAGATGTTTTGTCAAATATTTTTTTGAAGAACCTTAAATCAAAATATTTATATGGTGGTTATGTTGAAATCTAATTTGGTCATCATCAAATACAATAAAAATATGAACTTAAAATGTTTATTAATCTAATATAATGGATGATTTTATAAAATGAACCATATATTTAATATAATGATTATCTACTAAGCTTTAAAATATGATGTTTACAAAAATCATTACTTATTAAATATACTTAATATAATACAATACAGTTAATATTAATTTTAAATAAATAATAATTATTAACTTAAATGTTTTAAGATGAAAAGTTAAATATTCTCAGGTTAAATAAATTTAAAAAATGCTTAAGTTAACAGCGTTAATACTATATCAATCAATAAAATTTATTTATTTTATTTTATTTTTAAAATAAAATTTTTAGGGAGGTTTAAAATTTTTAGTATTCTGGTTTAAAAGCTTTTAATTCTATTTACGGAGCTTAATTCATTTGAGAGAGAGAAAGAGAGAGAGAGATATTTTAATAAAT
>JAISTD010000194.1 GCA_031272765.1 Candidatus Methanovirga australis
TATTGTCAAGACAACTTAATTTAGTAAGATTTTAAAAAATGAATTTTCAGGTATCATAGAATTTATTTAGGTAGATTTTCATTGAATACCATTCTCATGAAAAATTATCAGTATGTAAAATCAATACTTAAATAGAAAGAATCAAATTGTCATGACACTATGCTCCTCATCAAAATATTCATCCTTTTTACTTACAAACAGTGCTAACTTGGCAGGTGTTGGATTTTCAAAAATGTCTTTATATGAAATTTCATAACCTATTTTACTTGCTTCTACTAATAAAATTGTGGCAGTTAAAGATGAACCTCCAATATCAAAAAAAGAGTCTTCTGCTCCAATATTCGCATCATCTTCATGTAAAACATTCTTAAATAGTTCAATGAAATCTTTTTCAGTTTTGTTTTTTGGTGGAATAGAAGTTAAATATGTGTTTAAATTTGGTTTTGGCAGATTTTTCTTATCCACTTTCCCATTTTGATTAACTGGAAGTGAGTTTAAAACCATTATGAACTGTGGAATCATATATTTTATTAAACAATCTTGTAAGAATTCGTTCAATTCAGAGACAATGAATGAATTTTTGTCTTTTGGCACGACATAAGCCACTATCATTTTTTCACCATTTGAAGCAGACAAGGCAATAGTAGTCACATTTAAAACATTTTCATACTCAATAATGGCTTTTTCAACTTCTGATAATTCAATTCTAAAGCCACGAACCTTTACCTGAGTATCTTTTCTTCCTAAAATATCTATATTCCCATCAGCCAAATATGTTCCAATATCCCCTGTTCTATACATTTTTTTTTGAGTATAAGGATTTTTACAAAGACTTTTTTTTGTCTCTGATTTATTTATATATCCTTTAAAAACTTGATCTCCTTCAATACAAATTTCTCCTAATTCTCCAGGCTTTACAAGCTCGTTTTTATTATTCATAATATAAATTCCTGTATTATAAACAGGAGTTCCTATTGGAACACGAGTTTCATGTAATTCATCTAAAACAAAATCTGTCACAGAAACAGTGCATTCTGTAGGACCATAAATATTATGAACAGTGTAATTTTTAGGAGGGGTGATTGGCATCAACTTTTCTCCGCCTAATAAAAGATGTTTGAGAGAATTATTATCACAAGATATAATAAATTGTCTACCTAACTGAGTGGTAATTCCAGAATGAGTTATATTATTAACATTATAAAAATTGTTTAAATTCATTATATTAGTTCTAAACTCATTAGGAACAATATACACTGTAGCACCAGAAATTAACGCTGGATAAAAATCAGCCAAAGAAAAATCAAAACCAAAGGAAGCAAAAGCCCCGATATTAGAACAATTATTAATACTATAATGATCAGCATAGTATCTTGCAAGATTTGCAATATTTCTATGCGTTAATATTGCTCCTTTTGGATTTCCTGTTGTTCCTGAAGTATACAATACTATGAATTCATCATCTAAACTCGGACTGTTTTTCCTTATACTTTCATCTGATATAGATGCACGACCATCTCTTACTTTATCTATGATTTCATTGATTATTGATGTGTTTATTTGAGTAATTTGAATACTCTCAATTTTATAAACAGAATCATCGGTAACTATTATTGATTCTGAGTCTTTAATCACGTGTTTTACTCTCTCATTTGGAGATAAAGAATCAATTGGCACATAAATGATACCAATCTTCAAAAGAGAAATAAATGAAATAGGCATATAAATAGTTCTACCAACTAAAATTGCGACTTTAGAGCCCTTTTTTAGTCCTAAATCCAGCAAATAATTAGAAAATATCGATGAAATAATATCTAATTCCTCATAGGTAAATTTCAGATCAGAATCAACGATCGCTATTTTCTTTGGAGTTTTTTTAACTTGTTCTTGAAATGATTGAATCACTGTTTTATCAATGTTGACTTTTTCACCATAAATAAACTTTTTCAAATTTTCATCTAAATCCTTAAAAAACATGTCTTAGCACCTATTCTTTTTTAGGGGAAAAATATAAAGTCCAGAAAGTTTCTATCGACCCATCAAAAATATCATTTTGATATAATAATATTTATAAATATTAAAGTATATAAATATTAAAGTAGTTCGAGGGTGTAAATTCTTGTGGAGTTTTTCATGAAAATCCATGTTTTATATAAGTGATAATAGGAACACAATATAATTAATCTTATTCAGGAGGAAAATGTAGAAGATGTTAAAAAATACATGTTTTAAAACTTACTAATACCAAAAAAAATGAGTGTGGAATCTTGTGACAATAGACTACACAGTTTATTTAACTATCATTGAAATCAGACCCTTGACATTTTTAATAATTAACAGATGCTTGTTTTACTAATATCTAATTCTATATTCTTTAATTCATTAATATAGCTATTTATAAAGGTGTTAATAAATGGAATTATGTTGTCTTGGTTAAAATAGCTATTTCCTTTTTCATCTTTTAATTGATAAAGTCCGATTACATCTACATCATCAGGACTTCCATCGTCAGTTAGATTAATTCCTAAATGTATTTTAATGGAACTTAGAGATATAGTAGCTATTGAAACCGTGAGCTTATAATTATCAATATAAATATCATCGCCTTCTCTTAACAGCTTAATTCCTTTTTTAGAAAGTTCTTCCACTAAAATCATCACAAACAATCTTTGACGAAGATACGCCATCCTTAAATTTCCTGGTTGAATATCAAAATGTTCAACAATACAATTAATAAGGTTATTTGATTTTATTTCTAATCCAATGTCTTCATAGTCTTTTAAATTTTCGTTTTTAATATTCATAGATCCTATCCAGGTTATTATAGAAGAACCCTTAATTTTTAATGTTTTAAAAGCCCAGTTAGGATTAATTTGACTTCCATCATATTCAAAATTTTTATTTAAATGTTTATAAATTATCATAAACTTTATTTTTAATCAATATTATATTAATATTTAATTATAATTTAATATTGATTATAATTTAAGATCAATGATTTGAAAGTTGATAAATTAAAAGTTGGTTAGATGAATATTAGAACAAGAGACTTTATACACACAGAAGATGATTTATTCTTTGCAACTACGAACTACATTCATCCAAAAGATAGAGTACTTGCTTTTTTAAGATATGTTCCTGATGAAAGTGGAGATAGGGTAAAAAATGGTGTGAGATATTCTAAACTTAGTTCAAATGAAGCATATAGCTATTTAAGAGAAAATCATCCTGAATATTTATATTATTGTGATACTACAAATATAGAAATGACTGGAGTACCAGTTGATAAAATAAAGAATGTGATTAAACCAGAGGAACGTTTAAAAGAAATTAGGGGAAACAAAGAAAATAATAGTAATAAAAAAAATAATATTTTGTATGAAAAATTAATTGATTTATCAAATTTTTTTCATTATATTGGAGGAATCCCTTATGAAAAGTTAGGAATATCTGGCTCTATTCTTCCAAATCTTGAGAAAAAATCTACTTCTGATATAGATTTTGTAGTTTATGGGTTGAATAATCATAGAATAGCTATTGAAACATTTAAAGCATATAAAAACAAGGAAGTGGTAGTTGCCAGCGAAACAATGAGATTAAATTCTATTGATGATAGTTTTTGGAGTAGACTCTATGAGAAAAGAATTAAGGATTCAAGTTTAACAAGGGAAGAATTTTCTTTTTATGAATCCCGCAAGAATAATCGTGGTGTGATTAGTGGAACACTATTTGATATACTTCTTACCCGTGATTGGAATGAAATTCATGGGAACTGGGGTGATGTTAAATATGAGAAAGTTGGAGAGGGAACAATTGAGGCAACTATTAAAAATTCTATTTTTGCATTTGATAATCCTGCAGTTTATGAAATAGATGATTTGAAAATTTTAAAAGGAGAGAAGACCAATATAAGTGAAATTGCATCGTTTACTCACACTTATTCTGGTCAAGCCTTTGATGGTGAGAGAATAATAGCTCAAGGCAAAATTGAAAAAGTTATTAAAAGTAATAAAGATCCATATTATCGTTTGGTTGTTGGAACAACAAGAGAGTCCATGAACGAATTTATTAAATTAAAAAGTAATTAAATATAAAAATAAATAAGAAAATAATAGCTAATTAAAAAGTAGATATTAATCTAATAAATAGTAAATGTTTCATTCAAGTGTTGCATGTCTATCCTTTAAATCACTTTCTGTTTTATGCAGTATCATCATTAATTCAGCTATTAAACCATCGAGAAAAACCATTGAAGTTAATTCAAACAATGTTCCAAGTGGAGTTAATGAGGAATATTCTCCTTTTAATTTACGAAAAATGTGGTCATTTTCATCGCGAACAATTTTAGATGTCTTTATGTGGCATATTACATCAGATAATTTAGCAATTCTTGAATTAGGATTAGAAGTAAATAATACAACTTTAGAACCAATTTCTTTAGCTGTTTTAACTGTAAGATGAACACTTTTGGTTTCACCAGATCCAGATAAAGCACATATACAATCATCTTTGCAAACAGCTGGTGTTACGGCATCACCGACAATATAAACACTTATGCCTATTTGCATAAGTCTAATCGCGAAGGACTTGGCTACTAATCCTGATCTTCCAGCTCCAACTAAAAAGACATTTTTAGAGTTTATTATCAAATCTATTATTTCATTGATATTGTTTTCATTAATATAATCCACAGAATCATTTATTTTCTCTAAAACTTCTTTTATCGTTGTTTTCATCAACATTATATCTTCTATTTTTTTATTAATTAATGATTATTTTATTATTTATTTTTAAAATATATATTTTTTTTAGATCAAATTAATAGTATTGATTATATTAATATATAATATTTTAATATAGTCCTTGACATAATTTTTGTAAGTAATGGACTTTTTAAATAAATATAATATTATTTTATTTCAAGTTTTATTTAATTTAATAGTGTATTTATTAATATAATTAATTTTATAATTATTTAATAGTGAAATAGGTCATGTTTGAAGATATTTTTAATAACAGAAGATTATATAAAAAATTTATTAATTAAATTATTAAT